>JAGLTZ010000256.1 GCA_023135015.1 Candidatus Latescibacterota bacterium | reverse complement strand
TTCAGCCAGCTCGGCCACCTCTCCGTGTGCTAATTTTCCTAGTTTTTCACTGATTCCAGATCCGCTTCGGAGGCACGCACATACCGCATCATTGCGGATAAAGTTGACCACCCGCCCATTTTCTGGACCTGGTTAACATGGGCTCACCGGTTCAGCAAGTCAACACACCAACTAGCTCGTAAGTCATGGAATTGATTGAGATTTGTGCTCCATAGGTCACACTACCTGTGCTAACATGGCAACAGTTGGCTGACGAGCCTGTAGCATATCAGTGGACTTCAATTATTCGCTTCTGCTTACTGATGAAGCATTTGTGCAAGAACTGAAACGCACGCACTGGCCTTCATCTCTTTTGGCATAGTCTATGCTTCACATGTGTGGTGAGATTCGAGAAAGGAGCAAGACCATGCGAATCAGACCTGTCATTTCTGTCACTTTATCAAACGACATGAGATAGGCATGATATACAGGACATTTCAATACCTGTGCCGGACCTCGCCGGTTTTGAACCGTACTATTCAGAAAGCCGTGTACCAATATCTGGCAAAACTGGGATTGGAAGTCGAACTGCCCTTCATGAATTTCGGTTATATGGATTCAATCCACGGGGACGACACACTGCCGCTGGACCCGGAAGACGAACCCCACCGTTCCTGCATACAGCTCTATCACAATATCGTTTGCCCCGTTGACATTGAGGACAAAAGGGTCCTGGAGGTTGGCTGCGGCCACGGCGGGGGAGCGTCATACCTGACCCGCTATATGAAGCCCCGCTCATTTGTGGGCATTGATTTTTCCCCGAGAGCAATCGATTTCTGTAACCAATGGCATGAAATTGAAGGGCTCCAGTTTATGCATGGAGATGCCCACCAGCTCCCATTTGAAGATGAATCCTTCGATGCAGTAGTAAACGTGGAATCCTCACACCGATATAACCGGATGGATATCTTTCTCTCCGAAGTGCACCGCGTTCTGCGCCCGAACGGCCATCTCCTTTTTACAGACGTCCGAATCCACAGCGAGGTCGAAGAATTGCGTGACTTTTTAAACAACTCGAATCTGAAACTGATCGAGGAAGAGAGGATCACGCAGAAAATATGCAACGCCCTCGATTTCGACCATGAGCGGAAGGTCACACTGGTCAGAGAGCACACCCCGAGGCTGCTGCATAATTCACTATTGGATCTATGGGCGGCAAAGGGATCGAAACCGTACAAGTGGTTCAAAACAGGTAAATGGGAATATCTGCGCTACGTCCTGTGCAAGGAAGAGAGCTGATCAGGTCAATCGGCTGTGCGGGAGCGATCCTTCTGCTCTGCTCTGCTCTGCTCTGCTCTGGCTTCTGATCGCTTTCAATCAATGGATTACCTCTTGGTTCCAATCGAGCAGGCGGCGCTCCCCTTCCAGTGTACGAATATCGGTCACATCCTGGCTTACCTCGAGAGTGCCGCGGTAGTTCCCCTGGGTATCACGCACGGCGAAGTAGCGGATGTGGATGAAGCGCCCCCCCATCTCGATCCAGAACTCGGCCACATCCTTCTCCCCGGCCCGGAACGCCTCAACGATCCTGCTCACAATGTGTACACTCTTCTGCGGATGACAGTTCTCAACCTTCCGGCCGATCACCCCGGGGCTGCGGGGGAAGATCCGATCGGGGACATCTGAATAGTAACGGACCTCGTCATTCTCATCCACAAATGAGACGTCTACAGGCAGGTGCCTCAACAGCAGGTTGATCTGTTCCAGGCTGAGCAGGCCGGTGTCCAGAGGCAGCGCATCCAGTATTCCCGAACGCCGTGGGAGAGTTCCGGCCGGACCGGTTTCCTCACCCGGGGACCATTCGGTTCCGGGTGTGATGAGCGCATAACCGATCTGCTCTTCGCCGCGGTAGATCTCGCTCCAGTCTTCCTCCTCCAGTACCTGCATCGACATCGGGAAAAGGATGTTGTCCTCCTTGTAGATCATGTCCAGCACGGTCCGGACAAGCTCCCTGCCCTTTTCGATCGATCCTGCCGCATTACCATCCTCGAGGGCGGCGCGTGCTGATTTAAGGAGATCCCTGACATCATCGTGGATTGCCCACATAACCTGGGGAGGCCCAACCACTCCCCTTTTCTCCAGGAAGGGAAAGAGTTGGTTCTCCTTGCGCAGGTAGTGATTCTCTATCTGATCGAGTGTACCGAGGTGGGCGGTAAAGGCGCCAATACGGGCCTCGAACTGTTCTGGGGCCGGGTTATCGCCCAGGTCCTCCAAGAGCGCGGCCAGTTCATCGGCCACCTCACAGAGCGCCCGGTTCTCGTACTGGAAGGTGTGGACAGGGTGGCCGGGCGGTGTATCCACCCCCTCCTGCCGCTCCAAGGACTCCTTGAACACCTCCACATGCACGTCACAGAGCCGCTTTATCTGATCCTGGGGGAGCCCCTCGGAGATGAGCTGCTGTTCCATCTCTGCTATCTCAGTGGGACTGACGTCCTGAAGCAGCTCAGAAAAGCGCTTCTTCAGCTCCTCCATCGGAGCATCGTCATGCAGATCCCTGATAATGCTCTTTAGGACCTCGATCCGCTCCTGGTCGAGTGCCGGTCCACCACCCTCCGATATTGATACCTCCACGCCGGTATGCTCCCGGATGGCTTCACCGATGTCGGCCAGCAGTTTCTCGAGCGGCACTTTCGCCAGGGAGGCGGCCATCTCCAGCGTGGCAAAGCGGCCGAACGTCTTCCTCATGACAGGATTCTTTAACTTTTCAAACTCTGGCGAGTATTCGGCCAGATAGTCGAGCATGAAGTCGTAGTTCTTGATCAGCTCGTTTACTTTGGTCTTCGGAGTAAGATCCATTGTTAGACTTCCTCTTAAAAAAT
>JAGLTZ010000255.1 GCA_023135015.1 Candidatus Latescibacterota bacterium | reverse complement strand
CGTCCACGGCCAGCCGGTAGACCAGTTCCATCAGCATCTCGGGCGAGCCGGTCTCCGGTGAGTGCAGTGCTCCCGTAGCCCAGTAGATCGGCTTGGCCTCGTTAACAAGCCTTTTCGCTTCGTCCTCGGACAAGCTACGCGGGTCAGACAGCCGTGCCGTCAGGTCCTTATAGTGGTCGAGGTTTTGGATGGTCTGCTCGTCCGATATGACCACCAGGATCATCTCCCGACCCTCCTCACTCTCACCTATTGTAAAGACCTTCACGCGGGGCGAGGCGTTGGCCACCGCCCGCATGTAGCGGTGCACTTCGTGCGAGTAGCTCAGCACGTCGGGGGCGCCCGCGATATGGCCCAGCACATCCTCTACGGTAGGCACCGTATCGGAAGCAGGTAGGTAATCCACGTAAGGGGTCAGGAAGAAAGGCTCTGTCGTGTACTCACGGATCTTTGCCGTGTATCCCTCGTCGATCGCCTGCGTCTGCGCATGGAGACACGGTGCTGTGAGAAGAAGGACGAGGATGCCGGCTGTCAAACCACGACATATGGCATGGTATCGGTCCGGAAGGATCGGATTTCTCCAAATGAAGCTGTTCATGCCGGGATCTCCTGGACTGTACAGGTATGAGAGAATTTTATGGATCGGTGGATGCCTCGGATTCAATATCAGTGACAACGATGGCGAAATCGGGGCAGAGTAGCTCGCACAGGCGGCAGCCGGTACACACATCAGGATTGACCACTACCGCATAAATTCCTTCCATCTCCAGCACCCGCGGCTTGCACACCTCCACACACAATTCGCACCCCTTGCACCATTCACGCCGTATTTTGACCTCGTACGATGTTGCCCTGACGGTCTTCGATTCCGACATCAATATACTCCTGTATCGCCTGCCCAGATCAATATGCTGAGCGCCCTGGCTGGATAACAGGCTAAAAACTGCCGCTAGTGCGCCGCTCCGTAATTACGGAACGGCTCACTAGATATCCTCCAGCGGGCGGCGTAGCGGGTTGACCTGGAGTTCGAGGCCCTCGCTTTTCTCCAGCACCCATTCGAGCGCCTGGATAATCCCCACCGTACCGGCGATGCCCGTAAAATCGAGCGCAGACAGATGACCACTGCTGAGACTGCTTGTGGTATCTTGCATCGTCTGCCGGGCAGTCTTCAGCTGCTCAACGATCTCATCTTCGCTTCTCATACGTTATGTCCCTTTGTTGAGGTCTGCTATTTAGAGCCTGTACGGTTGGCTACTCGTAGATCACCACGCATACGACCGTGTACTCTCCGGCCCCTCCACCCTCACCCCACCCTGTCATTTGAGCTTCGGTTATGAACGCTTGAGGAGACGTGCCCCTTAGCCAGGCATTCATCTCCTTCTCGAGCCCGACGACATTCGAGTTGGCAAAGACCTTCACCTTCTGAGGTTTCATTATGGATTCCCCTCCGTAGTGGTTTCCAGGGGCGACAACATGCACACTTTCCCAGCGACGTGCGCTAGGAGCCTGTCGGAGAAACCGACGATAGCGAGGGTTTCGCTGGCGCCGGAGCGTTTCTCCGACAGGCTCCTATTGTACCGGGCACAACCTTCCGGAATCAACAGGCAGGACCTCTACGGAATTCCCGTGGGAAGCCCATTATAATGTGAACCGGTACAGCCCCTCCCTGCGG
>JAGLTZ010000254.1 GCA_023135015.1 Candidatus Latescibacterota bacterium | reverse complement strand
GCCGGGACACCGTAGGCGGTGAAACCGTATTCCGCTCCCGCCTCCTTGAGGCGATCTTCCAGATCTGCCGGATTGTCCACGACCTTAAGGATGAACGTCCCGGCGTTGAACTGCTGGTCTTCCACTGTGAACCCCTCTTCGGCGGCCTCGATCTTCAGGTCAGCGGCCTTGAAGCAGAAGGTGGCCAGCGGATTATCCGCCGTGTGGTTGATCAGGTAGGCTACAGGTCTGCGCCGCGAAAGACCGGTAACTCCGCCGGCGGCGGTGATCATTCCCTCGACAGGCTGCATCCTGGTCTCGAGTACTTCGGTATCCTCTATCCGGACCACGTTCACGTTAAACAGCGGTCCCAGCATCCAGCCGACGTCGTCGTACGGCCGGGGGTCGTTGACGTTGAAGTACTGGCGGTCGAGCAGCATATCGGCCATGCGCGAGTAGGGCTGGTCCATCCTGATGATGTAGCTGTCCGCCGGGTATTCATCATCGCCAACTTTGAAATCCCGAGTCGCCTGATGGATCTCTACCCCCTGAGTGACAAAGAGGTTCAGCAGATCGGCCTGGAGCCCGGGCCGGGGTTCATCGGCCGGGAAGATGTAGGCGGCCGGGCCTTCATTGACGGCTTTGGCCACCGAGCGCTGCCCCTTCAGGTGGAAGTTCTCCATGAACTTGACCCGGTTGGTGGCCACGTGGTGGATGGCGATCAGCATCCCGCTCTGCATCAGGTTGGTGTTGTTCCGTATAGACCACATCACCCTGGGCACGGGGGGGTTCGGGCGGTACCACGCTCGTGTGCTTCTCGAAGATATCTGTCTCGTGCTGGCATTGCCCGCCCCCTGGGTCTCGTAGAAGCGCCCGATGGCGTTGTGGCCGTTGGCGGCATAGAACATGTAGTTGGGGGTCCACCCGTCGTAGAAACCGTACGTCCAGACCCCCGGCACACCCAGCCGGGTCATCTCGCTGACCTCGGCGAATGCGATCTCGTACCACTCGTCCACGAGAATCGGGTCAATCCATGCATTGTAAGGTCCGGTTCCGGTGGAAACGTAAAGGTGCGAGGCCGACTCATGCAGGTCGTGGAACACCGTGGCGTGGTAATCCAGGTAGGTCTTTGCGACCATCCTCGAGAGGTTGAGCGAGAGGCCGATGTTGTCTCGGTTGTTGTCGTGGGCGACATACTTGCCCCAGTAGATCAGCCGCGAGGGCACACTGGCGTCCGGGTCCTTGTGCCGGGCCATGTGCAGGTCCACCTGCTTGTCGCGGCCGTCCGGATCGGTCACCGGTGTCGTCATGAAGATCAGGTTGTCACGGATCTCACGGATGAAGGGGGATTCGTCCACGGCCAGCCGGTAGACCAGTTCCATCAGCATCTCGGGCGAGCCGGTCTCCGGTGAGTGCAGTGCTCCCGTAGCCCAGTAGATCGGCTTGGCCTCGTTGACAAGCCTTTTCGCTTCGTCCTCGGACAGGTTACGCGGGTCAGACAGCCGGGCCGTCAGGTCCTTATAGTGGTCGAGGTATTGGATGGTCTGCTCGTCCGATATGACCACCAGGATCATCTCCCGACCCTCCTCACTCTCACCTATTGTAAAGACCTTCACGCGGGGCGAGGCGTCGGCCACCGCCCGCATGTAGCGGTGC
>JAGLTZ010000253.1 GCA_023135015.1 Candidatus Latescibacterota bacterium | reverse complement strand
ATCGAAACTGGTGATCACCACCACGGATACCGTACCAACCAGCACTACCAGGAAGGAGATAAGGCTGAGGACTTTCAGGACCAGGCGGCGGCCCGCCCCTTCCATTACATCTACATCGGGTTCCTCCGCTCGGACCTCGCTCACAGAAAGGTCTCCACCTCATCCTCATCGGAGGGAGAGGTCCGCTCACCCCTTGTTTCGGGGCTGAACGGGGAGTCCACCGGATATTGCCGCGATCGCCGGCTCAACAGGTAGCCGAGCACGATCAGAGCCACGACTGCAGCCCCTATCAGGAAAATCACTTTCCCCGTGCCGTCGGATGACTCCTGCAGTGGCATAAGCGCCAGCGCAGGCAACGCAGACAGACCAGGCTTCTGCCTCATTATTATCCCGATCGTCTTCATGGGGTTTGTTCGGCGGCCCGGACCGGGTAAGAAAGACCTTCAGGCCCTTTGCCAAGGGCCACCATTACGAGTATGAGGATCCCTCCGGCCAGCATTCCCAGGCTCAATACCTGGCCCATGGTAAGAGAGCCCAGAACCGTGCCGAGGGGATCGCCGGGACCCGTGAACTGCCGGTCGGGCTGGCGGAAGTATTCCACGAATATCCGGCTGGCTGCGTATCCGATGAGGAAAAGCCCTCCCACCACACCCTTCCGGATCTTCCAGCCGAAACGACGCGCCAGCAGGACGACAGCCCACAGCCCGACGAAGAGAAGGACTCCCTCCAGTGCCGCCTGATACAGCTGTGAGGGATGGCGCAGCGGGATCTGGGGCTCTATCTGCTCCCAGGCGCCGGAGGCTCGGGCCGCCTTCACGGCCCTGTAAATCACATCCGGCCTGCCCGACTCCGCTCCGAGAAGCCGGAGCGCAACAGGATCTGTCGGGAATCGCATTGCCCACGGCACGGTTTCACCTGCTATCCGCCCGTAAAGCTCTCCGTTGATGAAGTTCGCCAGACGCACCCCGGCGATACCCGGCGGGCCGGCCAGCACGAGACTGTCCGCCAGCCCCAGGAAGGGAACCCCCACCCTTCGTCCGAACCACCAGAAGGCGATAACCACCCCGATCAAGCCGCCGTGGAAGGAGAGGCCGCCCTCCCAGAGCATGAATATCTCCAGTGGACGCATGAAGATCGAGGGATTGTAGAAGAGTATGTAACCGAGCCGTCCGCCTACGATCACACCGAGCGCGATCAGGCCCACGAGCTCTCCAACCCGTTCCCCGGGGATCGGAAGCCGTCCCTGCCGGCTCAATCTCCTCAATATGAAGTAGCCGATCGCGAACCCTACCAGGTACATCATGCCGTACCAACGCACGGCGAATGGTCCCGGTAGATCGAGAAGAACCGGATTGATTCCGGGGAATGTCCATACCGCTGCTGCGATCACTGCTCTTCTTCCTCCTGCCCTTCACTCTCCTCTTCCATAAGTTCGGCCCGGCGGCCTCGCAGCCAGTCCAGCCTCTCCCGCAGCTTCGCCTCCAATCCCTGATCGGTAGGGTGGTAGAACCTCAGATCCGCCAGCTCCTCGGGAAGATATCCCTGGGGAGCCAGCTTGTCGTCGTAATCGTGATCGTAGCGGTATCCGGCCCCGTACCCCAGATCCTTCATCAACCTGGTCGGGGCGTTGCGTATATGGAGCGGCACAGGATACGAGGGATTCTCACTGGCAGCTCTCCTCGACTCTTTCTCTGCCGTGTAAACGGCATTGCTCTTTGGAGCCAGCGCAAGGTAGGCCACAGCCTCGAAGAGCGCTATCTCCCCCTCCGGAGTCCCGAGGAAGTGGTAGATATCCCTGGCCGCCAGCGCCACGTTCAGGGCACGCGGGTCTGCAAGGCCGACATCTTCGGCTGCCATCCTCACCACCCTGCGGGTCACGAAGAGTGGATCCTCCCCACCCTCCAGGATCCTGGCCAGCCAGTAGAGGGCGCCGTCAACGTCGGAGCCCCTTACCGCCTTGTGCAGCGCCGAGATGAGGTTGTAGTGCGACTCCCCCGCCTTGTCGTGGCGGAGGGTCTTCCGCTGCAGTAGATCGCTGACAAGGCCTGTGGTGATCTCTCCTTCTCAGGCCGCTTCAGCCATCTCCAGAAGGCTCAGAAGCACCCTGGCGTCACCGTCGGCCAGACCGACGAGCAGATCGACGACATCGTCACCTATCACCAGGGGCCCGCCATCTCTGCCGGCCACGCCCCGCTCGGAATCCTCGAGCGCCCGTCTGAGAATAACCTCAAGCGCCTCCTCATCCAGCGGTTGGAGCTGAAAGACGGTAGTCCGGGAAAGCAGTGGGGCGTTCACCTCGAAGGAGGGGTTCTCGGTGGTCGATCCGATGAGGACTATCAATCCCTCTTCCACGTGCGGCAGGAACGCGTCCTGCTGGGCTTTGTTGAAGCGGTGGATCTCGTCCACGAA
>JAGLTZ010000252.1 GCA_023135015.1 Candidatus Latescibacterota bacterium | reverse complement strand
TATGTACGTGTTGGGATTCATCATCTTCTTCTAAGATCTTTTAAGAAGATCGAATCTATAGAATTCCCCGAAGTCGGTGAGATGAGATATCAGGGTGAGGCCAGTATCAGAATTACGGATGATCAGGGGAAGATCCATCGCCTCTGGACTCCGGTTTCGGGCAGGGTGATCGCTGTTAACGCCAGAGTTGCAGACGATGTCAGGCTGATGGAAGAGCCCTATGAGTATGGTTGGGTAATTTTGATATCACCCACAAATCTGGAAGGGGATCTCGAAAACTTGGTACTCATGGGCAAAAAGTAGGCGACTCGGCTGCCATAGTCGCGCGCCTCCAGCCGTGATACAGTGCGGTTTATGAGCGACTGCACTGTGTACTTCGACTCTGCTCATTTCATCCTTTTGCACGGGAGTTGACCAATGCGTCGTTCGTGGTGCGTTTTAGTTCTTGCAGCCATTCTCATCATCCCCAACGTCACCCGGGCTCAGACCGAATTTGAGAACATGCCCGGTTATGACAAGTACCAGGCCATGAACGAGGCCATGCGTGGCCTCGTCACCGGTGGAGCCATATCAGACTCACTCGGGAGGACTATCATAATCTGGGCTGAGGACGGCTCTGCAGCCTATTACGTGAAGGGCGAACAACACTACCGTGTCAACCTGCAGAATCTCACCATCGATGAGATTTCCGAAGAGGACTTTCCCGAAGTGGAACAACCGGAACGCCGCAGGCCCAGGTCGGCCGGCCGGGCGAAGCAGTTGACCGATGAACCGTCGCCCGACGGGAAGTGGACCGCTTACTACCGCGACTACAACGTGGTTCTGGTGAATAATGAAACGGAGGAGGAGATCCAGGTCACAACGACCGGAACAGAGCGCTTCCGCTACGGGACCGCCTGCTGGGTATACGGTGAGGAGCTCAACCAGGGCACGGCGATGTGGTGGTCGCCCAACTCGAAGAAGCTGGCCTACTACGAGATCGACGAGCGCCACTGCAGGGTGTTCTACCTGACGGAGGATCATACCGAGGTCTACTCCACTCTCAACTCCGAGAAGTACCCGAAGGCCGGCGAGAGGAACCCGATAGCAGGGATCCTCATCTATGATTTGGAGAGTGGGATTAAAACGAGAGTCGACGTGGGCGGCGACCCGGAACAGTACGTCTACAACATCCGCTGGACGCCCGACGGCTCCGAACTGCTCTTCAACCGCACAAACCGCCACCAGAATGTGCTCGAAGTGACGGCGGCCGACCCGGAGACTGGTGACTCCAGACTCGTGGTGAGAGAGGAACAGGAGACCTGGCAGACTAACTCCCCCATGATGAGGTATCTGAGCGACGGCAAACGCTTCATCTGGGAGACGGAGAAGACCGGCTGGCGCCACTACGAGCTGCGCCATCTGGACGGCAGGCTCCTCAACCCGATAACGAAGGTGGCCGAGTACCCGTGCTCGCGGATAGTAAAGGTCGACGAGGAGGCCGGATACGTCTTCTATCTGGCAAACAGCGGCGAATTTCCCCTCAATTCGCACCTGCACAGGGTGCGCCTGAACGGCAGGAGCGATACCCGTCTGACCAGCAGGCCGTTGAACCACACCATGGTCAACGTCTCTCCCGACAACAGGTGGTTCATCGCCCGGATCGAGGCGGTGGATACACCGCCCACTACGGCGCTCTACGACTCAGGGGGTCGGGAGGTCCTGATCCTCGGCGAGAGTGATATGACAAGGTTCGAGGAGATGGGCCTGACAATGCCCGAGCTCTGGTCCTTCACCGCCGAGGACGGGGTGACCACCCTCTATGGCGTCCTGTTCAAGCCGGCCAACTTCGACCCCTCCCGCAAGTACCCGCTGCTCCTCAGCATCTATGGCGGCCCCGGCTCCCGAGGGGCCTCCAACACGTTCCGTGCGGCCGATGCCCTGTGCGAGTTCGGCTTCATCAGCGTGCGGCTCGACTACCGCGGATCCTCCGGGCGCGGCAAAGAGTTCCTGGGAACGGGATACCTGAAGCTCGGCATTATTGAGATAAAGGACCATGCGGACGGGATACGTCATATTGGCCAGCGCGATTACATTGACGAGAACCGCGTCGGCATCTACGGGCACTCCTATGGCGGGTATATGTCGGCTCTGGCGCTGGTGAAGTTCCCCGACGTGTTCCACGCAGGCGTGGCCGGCGCCCCGGTAACCGACTGGAAGAACTACGACACGATCTACACCGAGCGCTACATGCGTACACCGCAGGAGAATCCCGACGGCTACCGGGACGGGTCGTGCCTGACCTATGCCGGCCAGCTCACGGGTAAGCTCCTCATCCTGCACGGGCTGATCGACGACAACGTCCACCCCTCAAACACCTGGCAGCTGATCGAGGAATTCCAGAAAGCCAACGTGGCTTTCGACCTGATGATCTATCCGGAGAGCCGGCACGGATTGATCCGTTCGGCTACCGCACTGCGATACGAGTACCTGATCAAACACCTGAAACCGGAGCCGATCAACCCGTAGAGGGAATGACGATGGACAACCTGATCTACCTGGATAACGGTTCGACCGCATACCCGAAGCCTCAGGCTGTTTACGACTTCATGTATGAGTTCTACCAGAAACACGGGGTCAACCCGGGTCGTTCCGGATACGATAAGGCCCTGGAGACTGAAGAGGTCGTGATGTCGACCCGCAGGATGCTGACGGAGTTCTTCAACGGTACCGATCCCGACAGACTCACGTTCAGCTACAACGCCAGCGACTCCCTTAACCAGATCATCCAGGGTACTCTGAAGAAGGGCGACCACGTCATCTCGACCACGCTCGAGCATAACTCGGTCCTCCGGCCCCTCTACCATTTAGAGCGGGATGGATTTGTGGAGGTTACCCACATCCCTTTCGACAGGAAGGGTTTTGTCGATCCCGGTGATTTCAGGAAGGCCTTCAAGGAGAACACGAGGCTGGTAATCATGAACCACGCCTCGAATGTAATCGGCACGGTTCAGCCCGTCGAGGAAGTCGGCAGGCTCTGTCGTGAGAAAGGCATCCCTTTCGCTGTGGACGCCAGCCAGAGTGCAGGTGTCCTGGAAATCGACTTGCAGGGAATGAATATAGATATGCTCGCGTTCACGGGGCACAAGTCGCTGCTGGGTCCAACCGGTATCGGAGGCATGTATACGGCCGAGGGTGTGGAGATCAGGTCGATGCGCCAGGGTGGGACCGGCGTGCGTTCAGCGGTCCGTACCCATCTGGAGGAGTTCCCCTTCCGCCTGGAATGCGGGACCCTCAACACCGTCGGTGTAGCGGGGCTCTATGCCGCCCAGAAGTGGATAAGGGAAGAGGGTCTGGGCAACATCCACGACCGCGAAATGGCTCTATGGGACAGGCTGAGAAAGGGTCTGCAGAAGATCGACGGTGTGATCACATACTGCGCTGAGAACCGTAAGGAC
>JAGLTZ010000251.1 GCA_023135015.1 Candidatus Latescibacterota bacterium | reverse complement strand
CGGCGCTCGAATACAAGCGTAATTGTGGAACGGTGTACTAGTCAAATATCGGCAAGCACGCCCCGGTATATAACCCTGACGGGGCCCTCGAGCCAGATATCCTCGATGCCCTGCTCGCCGGGTATGAAATAGACTCTGAGGATCCCTCCCCTGGCCCGTATCTGTACAGGCGGCGAGGCCCCTTCACGTGCAAGAACCGCCGCTGCAGCGGCGGCCCCCGTCCCACAGCTTAGGGTTTCACCCTCCACACCACGTTCGAAGGTACGGATCGCGTAGCATCCTTCCTCATCGGGCTCTCTTGCCGCGAAGCTCACATTAGCCCCTTCCGGTCCGAGCCTCTCGTGAGAGCGTAGCCAGAGACCTATGCTGTCCAGGGGAACGGTCTCAGGGTCATCAGTGAGGCTGACGAAATGAGGTACTCCTACATTCAGTAGAGCGCCGGACACAGCGCCTTCGCTGGTCTCGAGGGTCAGATCTCTAGGTTCGGATGAGGAACCGAGTGTCACCATGGCCCGGCGCTCCCATCCCAGAGCATCGTGTCGGCCGTCGGCGGCTTCGAAAGTAATCGACCATATCTGCCTGCTGCCGATCCCCTCCGGGAGCTTCCAGCCCTCCGGTTTGGGGGAGTCGACCGTCAATCCATGACCAAGGCCCTTTTCGACCGCCGCCGCCCATGCGATACAGCGCGCGCCGTTGCCGCACATCTGCGACTCGGCGCCATCAGCATTTAAGAACACCATACGGAAATCGAAGAGCTCCGAGTCATGGAGGATGAGAATCCCGTCTGCTCCCACACCGGTACGGCGTGCGCACAGACTCACCCACCGTTCGGGGGATGATCCTTCGCAATCACCCTTCCGGTCGTCGAAGACCAGAAAGTCATTGCCTGCACCGGTCATCTTTAAAAACGGCATGCTCATCGCAGATCTCCTGCCCCCTCACTGTCAGGGTCGATCGTTCCCAAGATTAACGGAATATCGTAAACACTCTCAAAGGTATTGATAACATACAGCGTATCGGATATCACTCCTACTGCTTCGGCCGGCATGTAAGGGCGGATGCGGCCCACATTCAGCACTCCGTCTCCATCGGCGTCCGCGAACCCCCAGACCCAGTACGGACCAACGGGGAGCTCCGGGGTGGTCAGCTCGGAGGGGTCTGTGAGTTCGATCTCGGTTCTCGGAGCCGTCCCGCTTCCCACCCCTTCGATGATAACACGGTATCTCCCGGGGGCCGGCAGAGGCTTTCCATCGACTCTGAAGCGGAGCGTTCCTCTACCGGCAGGCCTGATACCGCGCCAGACCGGTGTGTAATCATCTGCGGGACCGCTCAACCCGGTCCACGACCGCAGACTCTGCGCCTCAATAGAAAGCTGATAGAAAGCATCCGGGACAACATCATCCCGGGGGACCAGCTCAACAATACGGGGATCGAGCCAAAACGATTCCAGCCCGATTGTATCAGGGCCTACCAGCACCCACTGCTGAAGCCCGCTGGTATCTATTTCGGTCGAGAATGTCAGCCGCAGTCTGGTGTCCCGGTTCAGGCTGAGGCTCGAGTCGGCTGGGGTTACTTCCGTAACGAGCGGACGGGTCGTATCGGCCTGGGCAGGAATTGAGAATGTGATAGGACGGGATGCATGACGGCCCGGGTTGCCCAGGGTGTCACGGGCCTCCAACAGGCGTGCCCTATAACGGGTGCCCGGCTCGAGCCCTTCGACCTGAACCACCAGTGTGGTGGGAACGTTCAGCGGCAGATAGCTGCGAACGACGCGTACTGTCCCGGCAATACTATCGATTCCTTCCTCGGCCGTATAAGGTTCCAACGCGATCCGCGGTATGCTTCCAGCAGCGGGAGGTTCGCTGAACCTGATATGTATATAGTCGCTGTTCGGCGCTGAGGCAAACCGGATTGTGGGGCCGGTAGTATCCCGCAGTGCAACGTTGAGCACCATCCCGCTCGAGGGGTAATCCTCCTTCTCGCAACGGATATCTGCGGGCGGGACGGCCAGCTGATCGTTGTCCAGGTCAAACCTGCGGTTTCCGTCGGCGTCGCGGAAAGCGAAGACCCGATAGATACCCTGGGACATATGGGTCTGCTCGAACCGGCCGGTATTGTCGGCCTGGGTTATATATAGGGGAAAAGAGGGTTCAGGCGCCGACAGCAGGGTAGGATCGGCGCCTGCTTCCTGCCCTGGCCCCTCCCCGACCGGATATATCCATACCCAGGCGCCAGGAACGAATCTGCCGTCCTCCACGACCGAACCCCCCACAGATGAGACATCCAGCACGGACCCGGTAGAGAACGCCAGTGTGATACTGCGACCGAGTCTGTTGCGCCGCAGGTCGGCCGCATCCGCCCCGATTGTGACCACTATGGTGGTGTTCTCACGGTAGGGCAGGAGGGGAATGAGGTGAAGCTCCCTGCCCTTCCACTCTTCCCGAAGCGTGGATCCGATATCGGGAGTGAAGAAGAGTGAGCGTTCGGTGGAGCGATGTTCCATCGGTTCGGAGAAGCGAAATACAATCGGCTGCCCACGGTCCACATTGGTCGAACCGGGCTCTGGAAACATGCTCACTACTTGCGGAGCCACTTCGTCCACGGGTCCGCCGGGGGGGATTCCCTCCTTGGCGCAACCCAAAGCTCCGATCAGAAGGATCAGAACAAGGGGAGACTGGTAACCCAGGTTCAGCTTTCTCTTCGCCACCGCAGGTCGGGGAACTTGGCCGCAAGGGCCTCATCGGGACGGCACACCGGTGTGTTGTACGGGGCGCCCCTGACCTTCAGGGGCTCCTCAGCCGCCTCCCGGGCAATCTGCTGCAATGCCCGGGCGAATGAATCGAGCGTTTCACGCGTCTCGGTTTCTGTCGGTTCTATCATCAGCGCTTCAGGCACGATGAGCGGGAAATAGACGGTTGGTGCATAGAACCCAAAGTCGAGAAGCCTCTTTGCAATATCTGTAGTGGCCACGCCGTACTTTGTCTTCTGTCTGCTTCCGGAAAGTACGAACTCATGCATACATGGTCCGGCGTATGGCAGGTCGTAGTCCTCTAAAAGCTGGTGCATCAGATAGTTGGCGTTGATAACCGCGGCACGGCTTACATCGGCCAGCCCTTCTCGGCCGAGAGCCAGGATGTAGCAGTATGCGCGTACCATAACACCGAAGTTCCCGTAATGGCCGTGGACCTTACCTATGCTTTGAGGCCGGTCCCAATCCCTTCCATAGACGAAATCACCCTCTGCCTCCGGATTCTTCTTACGGATTATGCGGGGAACGGGAAGGAACGGCTCGAGCAGCCCGACCACCCCTATGGGACCGGCTCCGGGACCCCCACCACCGTGCGGGGTTCCAAAGGTCTTGTGCAGATTGAAATGCATTACGTCGATTCCGACAGCCCCCGGCTCGATTATCCCCAGCAGCGCGTTCAGGTTCGCCCCATCCATATAGACCAGCCCGCCAGCTTCATGAACCAGTTCGCAGATTCTGTCGATATCCGATTCGAACAGACCGAGGGTATTCGGATTGGTGATCATAATCGCGGCGACATCGTCACCCAGTAAAGCTTTGAGCTCATCGAGGTCCACCCGGCCTTCGTCATTGCTCTTCAACTCATGACTGGTAAACCCGTTCAGGGTAACGCTGGCGGGATTGGTGCCGTGGGCCGAGTCGG
>JAGLTZ010000250.1 GCA_023135015.1 Candidatus Latescibacterota bacterium | reverse complement strand
AGTGCACCGCTCCGCAATTACGCTGGCATTCAAGCGCCGATGCATTCCGGCCAGCAGCGCAAATTTACGCCCCGCCGGCCTTCGGGCCGAGCGGGGCTTTTTATTAACGGGAGGACCCTTCTGGAAAATATGCCGCCTCATTCAGAATGTTTCTTACAAAGGGGATGTAGAAGCACCAGAATGCACGCTCCCCTGCCACAGCCTTCTCCAGCAGGGTGGAGAGCTGGCTCCGGATTCCGGTCATCCACTTCACCTTGGCCGGTCCGAGCCAGGTCGGCACCTTACTCAGATCGGCAGCCAGATAATATGTTTTTCTTTCTATTCTCTGGGCCACTACGGCCGGGAAGGAAGGTGTCAGACCCTTTTCTTCCAGCACCCGCTCTCCCGCCCCGGTGAGCCGCAAACGAATCATAGCCTGTACCTCTCCCGATATCCCAGCCTCCACAACCTCGAACCAACCCCAGAGAGGCACTCCCGTATCAACCCCCTCGGCGAGGACATCAGTCCTTCGGCTGATGACGATCTCCGGTCTCGGTTCCCGCAGCTCGATACCGGCGGTCAGTACAATAAACTCACCGCTTTCAGGCTTCAGAAAGATCACACCCGAGCCCCTGTACGACCACTGCTGCCCGCTTCTGCGCTCGTACATCGCCCGCACCCAAAAAGGAAGCTCCCGTATATTGTTCAGATCCTTGAACCAGCCCCCGATCCATCCCGTCCATTCCACGCCGAATGCCTCAGCCAGACGTCGGCTCGACCTTTTGCCTCCTTCATGTTCGGCGTAGAAAAGAAGGGCTTCACCGACAGCCGTGCGGCCCGAATTTATATAATCGACAACCTCATCTATCTCATATCGACTGAAACCCGAATGAAGAAGCTCATCGCGATCCCTGTCTAGCATTACACCGAACCTCTCGAGACCGCTTCGCCAGACACCGCGTGCATCTGTAATGAAGAGAAGATCTGTATCATCCAAGGCACCAGCCTCGAGGCGGCGGACTCTCTCGGCCGAAGCAGGGAAGTATCCGAAGTAGTCGTTCAGATCATGCGCATCGAGGTCGGTGGTCCGGATTTTCAGGTGTTCCGTCATCCAGATAAGGCCGGCGTGGTGGGTCCGCTTCTCATCGGTTACCGATGCATCCATTACCGTAATATTTCCGGTCCGGTCCTTCTGCAGCTTCCAGGCAACGGGCGGGCCCACTATGAGGACCAGAAGGATGAAAAGCAGGTATTTCTTCAACTTTTTTACGTCCTCCGAATTTTTCGGGGCTACTACACCGAAGACATATCAAAGATACCTGGACGGGGTTGGGAGAAGGTAGGTAAAACCCCCGCACTTGCCCCGACTCCCGTGGTCGGCTATGGTTCCAGCATTATGCATACAAGTGAGACATGGCTTGAAGATACGGTCTGGGGTGGTGCTCTCCTCGGCGGCGGAGGTGGAGGGAGCGTCACAGAGGGTATGGTACTGGGACGAACTGCCTTTAAGGTGGGACGTCCAAGTCTGGTACATCCCGACAACCATCCAGGCGAAGCGCTGATCGCCTCATGCGCCGTAGCGCGAGCTCCACTCGGACGAAAGTATCATATAAAGCCGGGAGACCACGTACGCAGCGTGGAAATCCTTCGCGAACATCTGAGCGGAGAGCTTACCGGTCTGATCCCCGAGGGTATGGGAGGACGTGCCGTAATAGACGGATGGTATCAGTCCGCCGTACTCGAAATTCCAGTTATAGACCTCCCCGCCGACGGCCGTGGACATCCACTCGATCTCCAGGGCAGTCTGGGACTGACGCTCCAGAAAGACTTCATTTCATGGCAGGCCTGCGCCGGAGGTGATCCCAAACGGGGCGAGTATGTCGAAATGTACACTTCCGCCTCTCTTCCCATAGCGGACAGACTAACCCGACGGGCCGCCGCACAGGCCGGAGGGGCTGTCTGTGTAACACGCAATCCTGTACCGGTGGCCAGGGCGGTTGAAGGAGGTGTCCCGGGAGGGACCCGGAAGGCCCGGGAACTGGGCAAGGAGTACCGTGGGCAGCTGGCGTCGGGCGTCGAGTCTGCGGCGGCGTGGTTCGCCGACTGCATGGAGGGACGGTACTGGGGCGAGGTTCAAGTCAACGACTACCGCACAAGCTACAGTCTTGGGATGGAAATCGTAATGGTGGATTGCACCCCTTACCGGCTACAGGGGATGGGTACGTTTTTAACGATAGAGCGGGATGGAGAGCTGCTGGCACAGTTCACCGATCTGATAGTCGCTCTGGATGCCCTGAACGGAATGCCGCTCACGATAGAGGAGATGTCGAAAGGGCGACGGATCCTGCTGCTCACCATACCTGCCCGCTCGCTGAAGCTGGGATCGGGCTGCAAGGATCTGGAGCTGCTCCAGTCACTGGAGGAACTGGTCGGCCGGTCTCTCACTCCTTAGTGCCCCGCTCTATGTTTGTCTAGCGCGGGGGGGACCCTTCGCCCTGGTAATTATCCAGCCATAGCTGTCTGAAGGGAATGTTGACAAGGGCCTGCGCGGCCCTTCTGGCCTCGGATACCGCAGGATATTTTCCTACCCTGACCCGGTACCAGATTCCCATGCCCGGCAGCTCTGCCCTCTGCACATACGCCTCAAGTCCCAACTCCTGGTAGTACCTGGCCCGCGACCGGGCCTTTGTCTCCGTCCTCCAGGCCGAGAGCTGAATTGTGTAGAAACCGTACTCACTTGTTTCGCTCTCACGCACAACCTGTGCTTGAGGCCTCTGCGGCGCCGCTTCGGCGGGCTGCTGGGCCGGTTGTTGTGCCGCAGGTTGCTGGGCAGGCTGCTGAGCCGGCTGCTGGGCGGCAGGTTGTGTGCCCTCCCCGGGCTGTTCTGCGGCCGGAGTCTGCTCCCCTCCTCCACCGCCACAGCCCACCAACCCTGTACACAACACCGCAGCTGTCACCAGTCCGATAGGAATTCTCAGATGAAACACTTTCATTGCCGTTTTCTCCCCGTACCCGGCGTCATCGATTGATACACCATTCGCACTAAGCCTAACCCTCACCTGCCGGTCAGGTCAACAGAGGGGTGATGCTTGACACATCTTTATCATGATGAAGATAATTCGGTCGCCATATTGGTATATGGCACATGGAAAGTTGATAAGATACGAGGAATGCACATGAGACTGCCTCGACTGGCTTCGCCGCCCGTGCTTCTTGTTGCGTGGATACTTCTTTTCAGCCTCCTCACTCACGAGGCAGGGGCACAGCTCCCCACTGGGGTGGCTATCCCTGAGCCCGGATTCAGACCGATAGCCTCATACGAGATGGATGTGCGGCTGGACCGCCAGACTCATACTGTATCCGGCCACGAAGTACTCACATTCCGCAACGCCACCATACACCCGGTGACAGAACTGTGGTTCCACGCCTATTACAATGCATGGAAGACCGACGGAAGCACCTGGTTGCGACTGATAGGACGCACAATCCCGGGCGATTATCCCGAAGAGAGACTTGCCTGGCTCCAGGTTACCGGCGCTGAAGTTCTGGCGAATATGTTCTTCGCGCGAGAGGATATCCTGGAGACCTTCGCATACATCCAGCCCGACGATGGCAACCAGCTGGATCAGACTCTCTTCAGGCTGGAGCTTCCCCGCCCTCTGCCTGCCGGCGGCGAAGTACGCCTGAAGATCGACTTCACAACAAAGGTCCCACGGACCTTTTCACGCACCGGCTACATCGACGATTACTACTTCCTGGCTCAGTGGTTTCCTAAAATTGGCGTGCTAACAGACGAAGGGTGGGAAGCACACCAGTACTTTCCCGTAGAGTACTTCGCCGATTATGGAACCTATGACGTCAGATTGACCGTTCCCAGCGACTGCATCGTCGGAGCGACCGGTGAACTGGTAGGCCGGCTAGAAATCCACGGTGACGGCACCACAACACACCACTTCCGTCAGGAGATGGTGCACGACTTCGCTTGGGTGGCCTGGCCGAAATACCTGGTCTTTAACGAACAGTATGAATTCCTCCCGGGCCATACCACCGAGATCACCCTGCTCCTCTGCCCGGAACATAAGAAGTTGAAAGATCGCTACCTCCAGGCCACGAAGTACGGCATCCATTACTACAGTAAATGGTTCGGTCCGTATCCCTACACCACGGCCACTATTGTAGACCCGGCTTTCAACTCAGGCGCAGGCGGGATGGAGTACCCCACATTCTTCACCGGCGGCGCCCCGCTGTTTGCAGCCCCAGGGGTGTTGCGCCCCGAGGGTGTGACGATCCACGAATTCGGACACCAGTTCTGGTACGGGCTCGTGGGGAACAACGAGACGGTGGATGCATGGCTCGATGAAGGTTTCAACTCGTACAGCGAGTCACGCGTACAGGATGTGGCCTATGGCCCCAACCATGAATCGATAAGGGTATTCAACCTCCCCATCGTATTCGACGAAGTCGAGATTCCCTTCAAATGGCAGGCGGCACCCCGCTACCGGAGCATCGCCGAAGTGGTACCGCTTGATATACCGAGCTATCTGAAGCCGAGGTTCGCCTACGGCGGCAACGCCTACAACAAGGCGGAGTTGATGCATTGGACCCTGGAGGGATTTCTGGGATGGGAGACATACAGGGAGGTACTGTCGACCTTTTATGAGGAGTGGAAATTCAAACATCCCAAATCGGAGGACTTCTTCAGTATTGTTAATGAAGTCTCCGGTATGGACATGACGTGGTTCTTCGACCAGCTCTACCACAGCGCCGATGTCGTCGATTACGCAGTGGAGGGTGTATCGACCCGGCTGATGGGTGAACCCCACGGTTCCCTGCAGCGTCCCGACATCGCGCCCGAGGGAGGCCCGGAATGGACTCCCGAGATAAGGGGCACGGACCCCGAAGCCAGGCAGATCCAGGTGACGGTCAGGCGGCTCGGAGAGGTCACCTTCCCGGTGGAGGTTCTGATCCTCTTCGACGATGGCGAACAGGTTGTTGAGAGATGGGACGGGCTGGACCGCCGGTACACATTTACATACGAGCGCACTTCACAGGTAGAGAAGGTGATTGTTGACCCGCGGGCGATACTGGTCCTCGACATCAACCGCACCAACAACTCGTGGGTCCGCACCGCCGATCGCCGGGGTACCGGCAAACTCACCCTGCGCTGGCTCTTCTGGGTACAGTCGGTTCTCGAGTTCTTTGCATTCATAAGTTAGTTGCCGGCGAGCAATCTCCGGATGGGAACTGGTGCGTTTCCAGGGTGGAAACTAGTGAGGTCATCGATGAGCATTATCACAGCACTGCGAAAAGGTATCGGCCTGGCGAGCCGCCACTGGCGGGCCTTACTGGTGGTCTACGTCTTCAACCTCGCCCTTGCAGGGGCGGCGGCCGTGCCCGTCTTCCGGGCGATAGATGCCGAGCTGTCCCATACTGAATCCGCCGAACAAATGGCTGAGGGCTTTGATTGGCTCTGGTTCGAGGAATTCCGCGCTTCACGGAATCCCGGCGAGGAGCTATCGGTCTCCCTCGCACCGTGGCAGCAGGGTCTTGCCCCACTGATAGTTAATTTCGAGCGGTATGTAAGGGGAAGCCTCCGCCGCGACCTTCCTTCCCCCCTGATATGGCTGGGGATACTATATCTTCTGATCACAACATTTCTGACCGGTGGGATACTGGGCCTCTTCGCAGAAGAGGATGTGCGGTTCAGCCTTCGTTTCTTCTTCGACCGGGCGGGCCGCTATTTCATCATCCTGCTGGGAATCCTCGTGGTCGCCACCTTAGCATACTGGCTGCTGTGGGATGTGATTGGCACGGCCTGGAGGGGGTTGGTCGCCAATGTGCGCGGTGAAGCCACAACCGAGTGGACCCCCGTGCTCCTAGACTGGCTGGGAGCTCTGATTCTCGTAATAGCCGCCTTCTTTATTCACATGGTAATGGATTATGCGCGTATCGCCGGGGTGGCGTGGGAAAAACTCGGGCTCTTCCCTGCCCTGCTCGGTTCGGCCGGTTTCTGCCTGCACAACCTGGGAAAGGCGCTGGGGCTCTTCTACCTTACCACACTGTTAGCCGCCCTGATCGCGCTGGCCTATGGTCTGCTCGTGAGGTTGGGCGGCGGGGCATCGACCGGCCAGCTGATCGTCATGGCCTTGGTTCAGCAGGGCTTTATCCTGGCTTCTATATGGATCCGGATGGTCTACCTGGGCGGGCAGCTCTCCTTCTACAAGGGTGTGTTATCTGTTCCGATCAGTGTCAGAAACCCAGAAAAACCCCGACCTTGATCCCCATTCCCGACAGATCGAGTTTGGGTGAATCAGGGATTTTCTCTCCATTCACCTCAAGTTTTCCAGACCCGATCCCACCTATCTTATAGAATGCACCCAGATCGACCGCAACCATGGGGATGAGCCAGTAGCGGATACTCACAAAAGGTTCGAAGAAGAAGTATGAGCCGGAAAGTTCGGTGGAGATGTCGAGATTGCCGGCATCCACCGTACCGGTGAATCCGGTTCCATAGTATGTCCAGATCCCATCCCACAACGGGCCAGTCTGCGGGGAACGACTCAGCCTCGCCACCAGGGTTCCCACACCAATGGATCCGCCCAGGGCCAGCTTCAGGTTGCTTACAGCTTTGACATAGCCGACAGTAAGGCCGCCGTGGCAGATATCTACCCAGGCCTCCCTCATAGCACCACCCGCAACACCACTCCGTTCGACAGTACCACCGAGGCTGAAACCGCCTATCATCAAGGAACCGATCTGGAAGTGCCCACCTGCACCGTAGAGTGTGACCCATTCGGGTAGGCCTTCCAGACCCATGCCGGTCAGGCGGCTGTCGAATTCGGGCATTGAAAGCTGAACCACGGCTAGATAGGGCCCTCCTCCGGCGCCGACCTGCTGCGGAGGAAAGAATCCCCTCTCGATCTCCTGCCCTCTGACCTCCCCGGTCAGAGATGCGCCGATAATCAGTACGACAGGCAGGCAGTGGAGAATTCGGATAGACATGCCAGTATCTCCTTTATCTTGCTCACAGGCTCTTCAGGCGGCATGTTCAGACATAACTTCGATTGATAGGACCGTCGCCTACTAAGAAGAATGAGCGATCTGACATGTCAGCAAAAGCTTTTGTTCTAGTCAACGTCGAACCTGGAGTCGTCAGCGAGATAGTAACTCGGTTGAGAGAGGCCCGGCACGTGAAATCCGCATACACGATCACCGGCCCCTACGATGCAATCGCCGAGGTGGAGGCTGAAGACTACGCCCTTATCGCGGAAATCGTGGAAGAGGAGGTGAGGAAGATGGAGGGTGTAGTGAAGACGATGACTCTGGTCGTTTTCTAGTGTCCCGAGTCAGCATCCTCC
>JAGLTZ010000025.1 GCA_023135015.1 Candidatus Latescibacterota bacterium | reverse complement strand
CCCTCGCAAGGTTGGGTCTGGGCCGTAGTCTCTATCACAGCGGCAGGTTTTCAGAAGCGGCCCCGCTGCTGGAACAGAGCCTCACTGAGTTGCGAGAGGAGGCCGGCCACGATGAGGTGCTGTTCATGGCGGGCGATACCCGGCTTAAAGACGGAGACAACCAGGCCGCCGTCGCCCACTTCCGCGAGCTGGAAACACTCTATCCCGAAAGTGCCTGGACAGCACGGTCGAGCGAGGTCACCGGGGATCTGCTGCTGGGGCAGGGAAGGATCCAGGAGGCGATAGCGTCTTACCGCCGCTTCGAAGAGAGCTCAATAGATGCGGACAGGGGGCACGCCAGGCTCAAGCTTGCCGGGGCTCTGGCGGAAGCGGGCATGTGGCGGGAGAGCTATGAGCTGGCACAGCTGGCGGCCGCCGATACTCTTATCGATGACCCCTCACGCCTGCGGGCACTCATGTTGTGGGGCGGTTCCGCCCGCTCCCTGGGCGAGACAGGGGGACTACTCGCCGCCTACCGGGCCATCTGGGAGACGGCTCCCGGTGCCCCCGAGGCCGCCGAAATTGCTCCCTCTTACGGGAATCTGCTCTCGGAGAGGGGAGAATTGAGCACCGCCGAGGAGATCTGGAGCTTCATAGCCGTCAATTCACCCTCCGATTCACTCCGCATCCGCGCCGAGGCGGAGCTTGTCTACCTGGCCTATGCGGGAAATCGCGTCCACACAGCTCAGAGCCGCAGGGACATGTTCGAGCAGACATACAGGCGCAGGCGGGATGTCCTTGAGAGGTACCGCCCGATGTTCTGGGCGGTGGAAGGGCAGGTGTGGCTGCAGCGTCAGGAGTGGGATCAGGCCGAGAGCGCATTCGAGGAGATAGTAGACAAGGCCCCCGAATCGAAGTATATGCCCATCGCCCTTTACGGTCTGGGTGAGGTCGCGGCCCGCCGGGAGAAGAGGGAAGAAGCACGGAGCTTTCTGGAGGAACTGGTCCGCCGCTATCCCGACGATCAGCAGGCCGACAGGGCACGCTCTCAGCTCGCCAATCTCGCCTTCGTCGAGGCGGATTACGAAACCGCGCTGATGTACTATCGTGCTGTTGCGGCCTCGGAAGATCCGGTGCTGGCCGATGCGGCACAGTACAACCTGGTGCAGACTCTTGAGCGGATGAGAGAGTACGAGTCGGCCCAGCAGGAAGCGCTGACCTATCTGGAACGCTTCCCGGACAGCGAATCGATTTTCGAGATCAAGATGCAGCTAGGCAGGCTCTACCGGGAAGGGGGGCAGCTCGGCCGGGCCGCCCGGTGGTACAGGAGCATGCGGGCGCCCGACGGTGAGCGGGAGGCCCGCCTGCGCTTCCAGCTCGCCGAAACACTGTTTACGATGGGTGAGTACCAGGAAGCGGTTCTTGAATACCTGAAGATCGCTTACCTGAACGAGGACCAGTTCCTGTTTGCGGTGACCGCCCGCCTGCGCGCTGCGGATTCGTACGCATACCTCGGCGAGAGGGATCAGGCTATAGAGCTGTACCGGGGGATAATCAGCCGATACGGCGCCGACAGTGACTATGGCCGTACGGCCCAGGCCCATCTGGACAACGTTATGGCGGGACGCTCGCCCGGGGCGCTTCCTCCCCCTCCTCCACGAGGGCACGGCCCGGGATGAGAACCGCAGCGGAAGGGAAACTGTAAGAGAGATGGCTATGCAAGACCGAAGCGGCGTGATGGAGAAGCTGGCGAGCCTGGGGAAGAGGAAAGGCTTCATCTTCCGGAGCAGTGAGATTTACGGTGGACTCGGGTCCACGTGGGATTACGGCCCTCTCGGTGTCGAGCTGAAACGTACTGTCACGGAACGATGGTGGACCGATGTCGTTGCCAAGCGGGAGGATGTGGTGGGGATGGACGCGGCCATCCTGATGAACCCGAAGGTCTGGGAGGCGAGCGGCCACGTTGATTCATTCCAGGATCCCCTGGTGGAGTGCGGGCAGTGCCGTCGCCGTTTCCGCCAAGATCACGTCGAGGGGGATGTCTGCCCCGAATGCGGCGGCCCGCTGTCTGAGCCGCGCATGTTCAACCTGATGTTCAAGACCTTTATCGGCCCACTAGAGGATGAGGGGAGTGTCGCATACCTGCGCCCAGAGACCGCGCAGGGGATCTTCGTGAACTTCAGGAACGTCCAGGAAGCGAGCAGGCAGAAGATCCCGTTCGGTATCGCGCAGATAGGCAAGGCCTTTCGCAACGAGATAACGGTGGGGAATTTTACATTCCGCTCCCGCGAGTTCGAGCAGATGGAGCTGGAATGGTTCTGCCATCCGGACGAGGCCGGGCAGTGGTTCGAATACTGGCTTCAGGCGCGCTTCGACTGGTATATATCTCTCGGGGTGGCCAGGGAGCATCTGCGGTTGCGCCCGCACGAGCCGGACGAGCTCGCCCACTATGCGAAGGTGTGCCAGGACATCGAGTACGAGTTCCCCTTCGGCTGGTCTGAGTTGGAAGGGATCGCCGACAGGGGTACCTACGATCTCGACCAGCACCTCGAGCTGAGCGGTAAAGACATCCGTTATCTGGACCCGAACACCCATGAGCGGTACGTGCCTGTCGTGATAGAGTCTTCAGGCGGGATCGACAGGACGGTTCTGACCCTGCTGGCCGACGCATACGATGAGGATGAAGTGGAGGGGGAAGAGCGGATGCTGCTGAGGTTCGCCCCGCATATAGCTCCGATAAAGGCTGCCGTTTTCCCCCTCGTAAAGCGCGAGGAGATGCCGGAGACAGCCCGCCGCATCGTTGAGGAACTGAGGGCACGTGCCTGGAATGTCCTCTACGACGAGGGTGGAAGCATCGGGCGACGATACCGGCGCATGGACGAGGTCGGAACCCCCTTCTGCATCACTGTGGACGGCCAGACGGCCGAAGACCAGACGGTGACGGTCCGCGACCGCGATACTCTCGTGCAGGAGAGGGTGAGCATCGATTCCCTTGCCGGCCACCTCTCTGAGCGCCTCAACCCTTGAAATATTTCTCCAACATCCGCTGCACTTCCGCCGGGACTCTCGTGCACCGGATCCGATTGTCTATAGTACTCCTCACTCTTCTCTTCCTGACCGGTGGGAACCGTCCGTCTTTTCTGCGCGGTCAGACCGGTCAACCGCCGAACATCCACCCTGCATTATTGAAGGCCGTCACAGACGGCCGTGCGGACTCGCTCTACGTCTGGGTGCATCTTGTGGACAGGGGACCGGAGGCAACTGCGCTTGGCCGCGCTCTAGATGCCGTCGGCCGGAGCCTGAGCCCACGGGCTCTGGAGAGGCGGCGCATGCGCGGCCGCATCACAGGGGTTGTTGTCTCCGACCTGCCCGTCTCGCAATCATATCTTGACCAACTGCGCAGCAGCGGTCTGCGCCTGAGGCAGAAGAGCCGGTGGCTGAACGCAGCAAGCGGGGTGGTGTCTGCGGCCGGTCTCGTCCCGTTGGCCCGTCTTCCCTTTGTTTCCCGTGTAACGCCGCTCGGACGCGGACGCAGGATAGAGCCCGGGGGCGAACCGGATCCACTCCTGAAACCGCCGTATCGAGTACCTGCACAACTACCGGGTGCGGGGCAGGTACCTGGACCGGAATTCTACGGACTCTCCTACTCACAGAATCTGTCTCTGCAGGTCCCGGAACTGCACGCCAGGGGTTATACAGGCGACGGTGTCATCGTGGGTGTGCTCGATACCGGTTTCAAGCCGTCGCATGCAGCACTCAATACCCTTACTATCATCGACCAGTACGATTTCGTGAACGACGATGGCAACGTGGCGAACGAGCCGGGGGACCCTGCGAACTCTCACAACCATGGCACCAGTGTGTGGTCGTCGATGGCGGGTTACTGGCCCGGCAACCTTGTGGGTCCGGCATACGGCGCTTCCTTCCTGCTGGCCAAGACCGAGGATGTGGCGAGCGAGACGCCGGTGGAGGAGGATAACTGGATAGCCGCGATCGAATGGATGGAGCAGCGCGGGGTGGACCTGGTCAATACCAGCCTCGGCTACTACGACTGGTACAGCTACCGGGATATGGATGGGGATACGGCGCCGATAACGATCGCGGCCGATGAGGCGGTGGCCCGCGGGTTGCTCGTTATAACCAGTGCCGGGAACGAGGATATTGGCCAGCCGCCTCCTGACCCCGACACGGTTCCCGTCTATTACTACATAGGCGCTCCGGCCGACGGTGACAGCGTGATCGCGGTCGGAGCGGCCGATGGCCAGGGACAGCGTGTCAGCTTCTCAAGCCACGGCCCCACCTTCGACGAGCGCATCAAGCCGGACGTGATGGCTCTGGGTACCGGGGTGGCAGCAGCGGTCGCCGCCGCCGGCGATTCGACCCTGACCATCGGCGCAAGCGGCACCAGTTTCTCCAGCCCCCTGGTGGCGGGTGTAGCCGCGCTGATCCTGGAGGCGCATCCCGGCTGGAATCCGATGCAAGTCCTCGAGGCTCTAAAGGCTACGGCCGACAGGTCGAACAACAACGTGACCGGTGAGCCGGACAACGACTACGGATGGGGGTATGTCAAGGGCGCCGACGCCGAAGCCTACGATCCGTCCACCGAGCATGCGGGGATCGTCCGCTTCTTCAACTATCCCAACCCATTTTCCTCCCGGACGACCTTCCGCTGCGAGCTGACCGAAAGCAGGTACGGACGGATAGTGATCTATACTCTTGCCGGCACCCTTGTCCGGGAACTGCGTGTTACGATTCTCAACAGCACAACCGTTGAGGCCGTATGGGACGGAAGAAATGAGGACGGCCGGATAGTGGCGGCCGCTGTGTATCTGGCGGTCATAGATCTCGGGGGACTCCAGGCCTCGACCATGGCCGTACGGGTCCCTTAGTACCCTGTCACGCAACAACCGTGGCATTCGAGCGGCGCCG
>JAGLTZ010000249.1 GCA_023135015.1 Candidatus Latescibacterota bacterium | reverse complement strand
CGCGCAACCCGTTGATTTCCTTGACATAGCGGAAAATTGCTTGTTTCCACCTCGGGAACCGCGCCGGTGTCCATCCGGAGATTGCTCGCCGGCAACAGCCGGACTCGCGGTCCACAGAACGGACTCTGGATGGACACTAGCTCGTAAACTGCTCTGTTTGCCTGCAAGGTGTTGCCTGGGTAAAGTCGCATTCGTAATCGATCTTACCACCATATTGTCAATAATAATAGAACTGGCCCGTTATTCTGTTAAGGGCCATTGAGCGCATTTATTCAGGAGGACCTCACAATGAGAAGGCATCTGATGGGAGCCTTCGCCGTCCTCACTTCTCTAGTAATGCTGGTGCCTGCTTCGGCCATGGCGCAGGGCACTACCGGCACGACCCGAGGAATAGTCACGGACCGTGTAACCGGTCAACTACTGGCAGCAGTCAACGTTTTCATGCTGGAGGTTGACCACACTGCAACAGCCATGGGCGCGTTCACCAACTCCGAGGGCGAATACGTGATCATCAACGTGCCCCCGGGTCGCTACATCATCCGCGCCGCGATGATGGGATACAAGACCTTCGAAGTTGAGAACCTGCTGGTGACGGTCGGTGTATCCACCAGGCAGAACTTTGAGCTCGAGTCGACGGTCCTCGACGTGGGCAAAGTGGTCACAGTTACTGCAGAACGCGAGATGATCCAGCGCGACGTGACCGCAACCCGGCAGTCGTACACCATCGAAGAGATGGAGCGGATGGCCGTTTCTACAACCATCGACATCCTGAGCCTACAGACCAGCGTCTATACGCTTTCAACCGATGACATAATCGGTCCCTGGATTTCCGGGTACCGAGAACGGGGGTTGGAGCAGGTTCATATGCGCGGAGGTCGTAACGCCGAGGTGGCGTTCATGATCGACGGTATTCAAGTGACCAACCTGGTCTTCGGTGGTCAGGCCGCAGCTGTAAGTCCCTTCTCGCTCTCCGAGATGGTGATCATGGCCGGTGGTATGAGCGCCGAGTTCGGTAACGCGATGAGTGGTGTGGTGAACATGGTCACCCGGAAGGGTGGTTCGAGCTATGACGCCAACGTTGAGATCAACACCTCCGAATTCACCCGCTATGAACAGGATGACAATCGTGACCTCACATCTGTGCACGGCTATTTTGGTGGGCCGGTACCCCTTGTACCAAAGCTGAGTTTCTTCCTCTCCGGATCTGCCTCGACGCAACGCGATTTTCTGATCAAGAAAGATGACATTACCTACGACCTGACTCCCATTTCCTCACCGCGGGACGACTATACATACCACGAGTACGACCCTTACTACAGGCAAGTGGGTCCCGACGGTCGGTGGATACACCCGTTCGATATCTATTCCGGGTGGTTGAGCTACGGATTCGACAACCGCTGGAACGGGATGCTGAACTTAAGCTACAAGCTGACTCCCGGCATGAAGCTGACACTCTCGGGCTCGAACAACGGCCGCTGGGGCGTACCTTTCGATCAATCCTGGCGCTACAGCATGCTCTGGGGACAGCCGCAGTGGTTGCAGGACCATCTCACATGGGGGACCCTAAGGGAAGACTGGGAAGACCAGATAAAAGGATATAGAAATCCTCCCGATGATCCATATTCCGATCGATCTCTACTTACTCCCGATTCCGGCAGGATCTATTTCGAGAACGAGAAAAACGTTCTTCACGAAGACAATCATCGCCTGGCATTTGTGTGGACGCATCAGCTGAGCCGGTCAACCTTCTACACTCTTCGCGGATCCTATTACGGCTACGACAGGACGATGCGGTGCAGGCGCTGGGTAAACGAAGACGGATATATTTCCAGTCGAATCCACTACTTATACGATTACGATTACACCTATGGTGTAAAAGATACACTGTGGAGACCTGGTGACCGGATGCATCAGGTGACTATGCAGTATATCCCGCACGGCTACTATAACCCTCATTACGGCAGTACAGATTCATCTGATGTATATGAAAGGATCTACGGGTATAAACCGTGGACTGGGATAAAATGGGCAGGGTATCAGGGTTCGGACCGTTACTTCACCGACCACATCGACATTACCCGTACTATAAAAGGAGACGTAACCAGTCAGGTTACTACCCACCACCAGGTTAAGGCAGGAGTTCTCTATAACTATCTCACTCTTGATCACTGGGATCTGGAATATGTGTGGGAGGATCCGCCACACGAGACCCGTTACCGGAGGAGTCCGTGGGAACTGGGTCTCTATCTCCAGGATAAGGTGGAATACGATTTTCTCATCTTGAATATCGGCCTGCGGTATGATGGGGCGAATGCGGGCAAGGTTCTCTACTGGGCCGATCCGCGTAACCCGATCGACCCGACGACGGGTATGGTGGTAATCAACCCCTTCCTGACACGGGCAGAGTGGGAGGCGATGAGCGAGACGGAGCAGAATAGGTACGTACTGCCTCCACTCCAGACGGGAAGTCTGCGCAGCCAGTGGTCTCCGCGGTTGGGTATCTCACATCCGGTGACCGACCGGGCCGTTGTCTACTTTAACTACGGCCACTTTTTCCAGAACCCGGTCTATCGTAACGTCTACCTCGGGGGGACCCTCGAGGATCCGGGAGCGATACTGATCGGAAATCCGAACCTGGAATCAGAGAAAACGATCCAGTACGAGTTCGGGTACAAGCATCAGTTCACCGACATCTACGCCATGGAAGTCACGATATGGGCGAAGGACACCAGCAACATGGTGGGTACGGAGCGTATCCCGGCTTTTTACGGGGGGGCGGCCAACCCGTATACATACACGGTGTTTCTCAATTACGACTACGCCTCGGCAAAGGGATTCGACCTCTCACTGAAAAGACGGTATGCAAACTACTTCAGCGGGAGGGTGAATTACTCCTTTATGACCTCACAGTCAAACCGGGGTGATTCGTGGCAGGGCTACATGGAGGAACACGACCTGGAAACGACTCCCAAGCGCCCGACGGTACTTCTCTGGGACCAGCCGCACCGGTTCAGTGCCACGGTCAGATTCAGCATTCCTGAAGGCGCAGGTCCGATAATCGGGGCGGCAAGACCTTTCCAGAAATTGAATGCCAACCTGATATTCAGGGCGAATGCCGGTCGTCCGTACACCCCGAGAACCAAGGACAGGGATCTGGAGAGGAACTCGGGTCGCCGCCCCTGGACCTTCCAGTGGGATCTGAAGATCTACCGGGATTTCGAGATGCTGGGTCTGCGATACAGCATCTTCGCGGATATCCGGAATCTGTTCAATCGCAGGAACGTTATGGGCGTATATGCGCGTTCCGGAAAACCTGACGACCCGGGTCCCGGAGCAGCCGGCCCCAGTGACTGGTATGATCGATCCATTCACTACGGTACACCGAGGGTGATCAATGTTGGCCTGCGGTTCTACTTCTAACCCGTGGTTGGGACGAAAGCCTACGCTTTCCCATGGAACTGCACGAGATTGAAGGCAGCTGAGACGATGATCGATAGCAGCCGTAATACACGCATTTCTATCTGGCTGATTTCCGGATTTCTTTTCTTTGCGACCGCCCCCGGCACCATTCGGGCGCAGAATCCACAGACAAATGAGAGAAGTAGGAAAAGTGCCTGGCGGGAGGAGCCGGGTGCGATCGGCGCCGGGTTTGCGCGTACCAGCAGCGCCCTCGACCGGGCGATCGGGCGCATTCATGGCGGCAGGCTGGATCAACGCACCCATAACTTCGGGGATATGGGAACCGTGTCCGAGGGATGGCACTGTTGTCGCTATCCAAGGCCGGACGGAAGCGGAAACGACAGCTGGGGCTGGGACATGAGTATGGCGCTGGCGGTCGGGCCCGGCCCGTGGTTCGACCATGCGCAGGTACATGAGTCGGCTGGTGGTTTCCAGCCGCTTTCAAGAGCCGACTGGGAAGCCCAGGATGGTGCCCGCGGTACTCAATTCCAGGGGAAGTGGTGGGTAGGGGGTTACCCGCTTTTCGCCCATAGTCATCTTCCCGGCACCTGGCCGCCCGGGGGCTGGCCCGCACCGGAGGAGATCGAGGATGTGTGGCTGGGTACGCAGACCTGGAAG
>JAGLTZ010000248.1 GCA_023135015.1 Candidatus Latescibacterota bacterium | reverse complement strand
GAGGAGCAGCTGAAGGATTTTCTGAGTGAGGGTGCGACCCTTCGCATCGATGTAGAGAGCCACACAATCTACGTGGAAGACCTGGCACCCAATGTGGAACTGCTTGCCCAGTATATCGAACTCATCGACGTCCCTCCGCGCCAGGTGGAGATCGAGGTCCGGCTCGTCGAGGTCGTCCGTACCGAGGATACCAGCACCGGCCTTGACTACCGGCTTGCCCTGACCGGAAGCCCCGATGTAGAAAGCGTTGTGGTAGAACTCCCCGGCCTGAGCCAGACGGGATTCCTGTCTGACCTGCAGGGCTTCGCACTCGGAGGACTGTATGGTGGCAATCTCGACCTGGATGTCGCGCTGCGCGCCCTTGCAAGCGTGTCGGATGCCAATGTCCTGAGCCGGCCAAAGACGGTGGTGCTGGACGGGCGTCCTGCGGTGATCAACATGACCGATCAGATTCCCTACACCGAGGCGATATTCGGGCAGGGGGTCACGACTGCCAGCACGCAGTTCAAGGACGTGGGTATCCAACTCACAGTGACACCGACTATCCTCGATTCCTTCACGGTGCAGATTCAGGTGAACGTGGAGTTCTCCACGGCCCCCACGCTGACGGCTGAGGGTATACCTGTCATTTCGTCGCGCAATGCAACTGCGGCCGTCATGGTTCGGGATGGTGAGATATTCCTGATGGCCGGCCTGATAAGGGAAGAGGAAACACTGACAGAGACCGGGATCCCGATACTCAGCAGGATCCCCATCATCAAATATCTGTTCACCAGTACGGTTAAGCGGATGGAAAAGAGGGAACTGCTGGTCTTCGTTAAGCCTACGATCATCCACGCCGGGCCGCCGCCTGAACCGTTTCCTGAAGTGCCACCGGGGAATGGGCAATGAATGATAACAGGCAGAATATGAATGCGCATGAGCCCCTCGAAAGGGCTCCGTCGTCCAGTCTGCTGGCCCTCTCAGGTCTGGACCGCCGGCTGGGCCAGCCGCCTGAAGAGGCCTCGAAGCCACCACACCTTCTTCGTTTCGGGATTCAGGGCAGGTTCGCACTCGCCGTCCTGGGCATCGTGCTTGTGGTCATGGTTGGGGTAGCACTGTATGAGCTGCGTAGCGGCATACAGACGGTAACTATGGTTGACAAGACAATCGACCTGACCAATCTGCGCACATTCAACGAGTGGACGCAGGCGATCCTCTTTCTGCTCAGGTCGCCCATCATCTCTCTGGTCGCTGCTGGATTCGTCATTCTCTACTACACCTCTCGCTATATCGTCGCACCGCTGAAATCGGCAGGAGAGGTTGCTGACGCCATCGCTGGAGGTGATCTGACACGTCGGATAACCTATAAAGCGGACGACGAGATCGGAGACCTTATAAATTCCTTCAACACCATGACACGCTCACTGGTGAAGAAGGTTGACCAGCTCGCCAGTCTCAACCAGGCCGGCCACGCATTCTCCAGCCACCTTTCCCTCGAGAAGCTGGGGGAGTCGATCAGCGATAACGTCCACGACCATGTGCGCGCCTCTATAGTAGGGCTTTACACAATTGACCAGGAGGATTTCGACAGAGGAGTGCAGCCGGACGAGGCTTTGAAGCGGGCCAGCGGTGAGGAGGAGTTCAGCGATTCTGTCCTCGAGATCCAGAATTCACTGGCACAGAAGGTTCTCGAAAGTGAGAACCTGTGTGTGGTCCATGAGGGGGATTCCCAGGTGCGATTCTCCGATGTTTGGGTGCCGCACCGGCCGATCAAGGCGATCGGCCTGCCCCTGTTTAGCGAGGGGCGCGCCTTTGGAGCGCTTATTCTGACAGTGGAGCACAGTGGTGATTCCTTCAGCGCGGATGACGTTGAATTCCTCAGGACCCTTGCCAGCCATGTATCGGTGGCCTCCAGGAATGCTCAGCTCTACCGGAGCCTCGAGATATCCTACCTTGATACTGTGGCTGCGCTGGCGGCCGCGGTAGATGCTAAAGATGCGTACACGCGGGGTCACTCCGAGCGTGTCATGCGCAATTCCGTCCATCTCGCGCGAGCACTGGGGTTGCCTCAACGGGAAGTGAACATGATCAGGTACTCAGCGCTCCTTCACGATGTGGGCAAGATCGGACTTCCCACTCACATCCTTTCCACCAAGGCCCGGTTGACCGAGGAAGAGTTCAACCTGGTGAAGCAGCATCCGGTGATCGGGTATGAGATTGTGCGGCCCATAAGTTTCCTGCAGCCCGCGCTGGACGGCATTCGCAACCATCACGAGCGGTGGGACGCTCACGGATACCCTGAAGGGCTCGCCGGGGAGAACATCCCTTTCATGGGACGGATGCTTACCCTTGCGGACACCTGGGATGCCATGGCCCACGACAGGTTCTACCGCAGGGCGCGGAGCACGGAGGAAATAGTTAAGGAATTTTTAGACTGCTCCGCGACCCAGTTCGATCCAAGCCTGGTACCGACGGCGGTTGAAGTGCTTCCCGGTGTTACTGCCCAGGACCGGGAGGAGTTCGCACTCAAGGATTCGGGAAAATGACAGCTCTTCGACGTGGCAAAGAGGATCCCCTCAGGGATCAACCCATGCAGGAACGCCGCCGCAAGCTCGGCGATATCCTGGTGGAGCGGGGTCTCATTACCGAGGAACAGATAAAACAGGCCCTCGAGCAGCAGCACAGGGAATACAAGCGTTTCGGCGAGATCCTGCGGGATATGCGCTTTGTAGTCGAAGGCGAGCTTGTCAAGGCCCTGGCCTCCCAGCTGGGCGTTGATACGTTCGATCTGACTGACTACGAGCCCG
>JAGLTZ010000247.1 GCA_023135015.1 Candidatus Latescibacterota bacterium | reverse complement strand
CTACCAATTATACCTGCGACGCCGGCTGTATGCTTATATGGCCGGCGTTTGCGTTTATTGAGAATTCGTGTGTCTTCAGTGGCATTTCGTGAAGTCAGTGGCAGACAGATTCTGGAGGAGGACAGCCCTTGGAAGCTGCAGCCGGATCTCACGGAATTTTCGATTTAGTTAAAATAGTACTAGGAAAATCGGAGAATCCTGGTAACTTTTGTTTGTAAGTACGACGTTGAAGCAGTACCGGACAGACTATTACAAAAGCACCGGGGCCACGCGTCAATGCCCAGGTGTTTTTTTATATAAGCGCCAGGAACAGCTCCACGTTGTCGAAGTGTCCGGCCGTTTGGTCGGCAAATAACAATGAGCCGAAGGGCTCAGAACAAAAGGAAACAATTACAATGGCACAAGGTACAGTAAAGTGGTTCAGCGACTCCAAGGGGTTCGGATTCATTACACTAGATGACGGTTCCAAGGACTGTTTCGTGCACCACTCTGCAATCACGGGTGACGGATTCAAGACTCTAAACGAGGACGATCGTGTGGAGTTCGACATCGTAGAAGGTGAAAAGGGTCCTGCGGCGGAGAACGTTCGCAAGATCTAAGATCACGATCCTGATTGCTGTGTAAAATGCCTCCCCTGGTGAAAACCGGGGGAGGCATTTTTTTATGTGTGCCGTGCTCTCGTGTCTCCTACCGGTACAGGATCTGTTCTACCCGCCAGTCCTTGTTCTTGTCATAGCCGAACTCCCTGACCCGGGGACGGCGTTCACGAAGCCGGACGGCGTTCACCCCGAGATAATAGTTGGAGGAATTCTGATTCTTACCCACACACTCCAGCCGGAGCGTGTAGGGGCCCGGCTCGGGCCAGAAATCTATGATATGGAACTCCCACAGATCCGTCCCAGGCCGATAGAGATCGATCGGCTCCCCCAGTTTGACTCCATTCAGGACCGGCTGGTAGATGCCGTAATCGTAGGAACGTGTTAATTCGAGTACCAGCCTTAGTGGTTCCTTTTCTTCAACCTCGAAGAAAAACTCAGCCCAACCCTCTTCCTTCGAATCGGGCTTGAAGAACAACTGTCCGTCCGATTCCAGGTATCGCGCTCCCTGCTGAACCCTGGCTTCCCCTCTGCCGTGAAAGGGGTCGTCCACATAGTCTCTGCCCCAGACAAGAACGCGCTCCAGACTCGGGAGCCTGCGCTCTGATGCCGGAGGGGTCTCGCAGAACTTCCTGGTCGGCCCCATCTGATACCAGAAAGCGACGCTTGAATAATCATCTTCCCTCTCGTTCCAGCTGTGGGCCCGGTTCTGGGCGTTCTCGTCAGCGGACATCCAGCCGAAGGTCTCAAAGGTGACGCGGATGCCTTTCGAGAACACCAGCGGGTCGTGAATATGCCAGCGGTAGCTGCATGTCATCTGGCCCACGATGCGATCGTGCTGATTGAGGTAGGGAACGCCGAAGTAGGGTGTGCTATTTGTCTTCAGGCCCCAGGCGGAGAGAAAGTAGTCCTCTGTGCCGGTGCCGCGGATGGAAGGCCTCTCCTCTCCATCGATGTATATCTTCTCATCACCTTCTCCGAACCATGCCGGGCTGCGGCTGCGTACCGCCAGGACGGTGCCGACGTAATAACCTTTCCCTCCGGTGTCCAGTACCAGGTAATCCTCCCCGTTGCGGGTTGGGTATTCCTGACGGTACTGGGCGCAGAAGTACATTGTGTCCTCCGGCAGACTCTCCTTTTTGACCCAATCGATATTGTAGTAGAGCTTGCGCAGAGGTTTTGGACTCTGATTGACGATCTCGATGCGGGCTGAAGTGTGGAAGGGCATCTTCCAGAAACAGTTATACGAGTCACCATCTTCCACGATAACCGGAAGGCTGATTACCTCCATGCGCTTTCCGAAACAGTTGGCGAAGAATTCCCCGACCGGTGCTTCGATATCGGGCTTTTCTCGGCCGTCCCAGTAGATACGCAGCAGCAGTTCCTGGTGATTGGCTGCACCGTCTGTCGCCCAACGGTGGGGCTCGTGCAGGAATGTCATCCAGATGTGGGTGATGACGCCGGGGCCCGGAAGGTCGGCCAGAACGAAAGTCTCACCGGCCTCGATTCGATCTAACCGGTCTTGGTTGTTTCGAACATCATACATATCCTCTTCGACCCACACATTTGAAGTGGCGCGCATGCTGCGGCCCTCCTCCCACCGGGTTAGATCCATCAGGCTCTGCCCCAGCGAGAGCGACGGTACCGACATGTTGATCAAAAGGGCACTCGCGGCGAGATATATGGAATGCCTGGTGGCACTTGTTTTATTCATCGGACTATCTCTCCTGTGAACACTCGTTTGCGGCTATCAGTGGACGGCGGCCACACAGCACTACCACCTCAATTTGAGCCCGACATTGAAATAGTGATCATCTTTTTGCGCATTCCTTGCCGGTGCCTGGCTGTCGCGCTCGAAGTGGTGGTTTACCGTCAACGATAGGATCTGGCTCAGCTGAATGCTGAGCGTGGTATCTACATCGACAAGGTAGTCGGGGGTGTAACTCCAGCGTGGTTGGTAATAGAATATGTGTTCGATCGAGATGCCCGAGGAGAAGGTGTTCGCGCCCTTCAAGCGCCAGCTGAGACGGGCTTTCCTGTCAAATTGTTCCATCGTGGATTTGAGTTTCACACCGTAATCCTCATAACTGTAGAGTCCCGCCAGGCTTATCGATACGTTGCCCGCAGGGAGGCGCCAGAACGTCCACTTTGCTCCCATCCCTCCATTCACTCTCAGGTGGAGGTTCTTGGTCGGAATATGCTGGGCGGTGCTGAAGATAAAGGGCGACCAGTCAGCCTCGGGATAGAGATCGAACTTGATTGAGCCGGTTACATTCCTGGCGATCTCTTCTCCACCGCTACTGCTGTAATCAATCCGCCCGCTAACATCGAACTCGAAGAGATTGGTCTGGAGGTGTGAAACACTCATTCCTGAACTCATCATCATCAGACTCTGATTACCACTGTATCCGGCAAGAGCCAGGTTGACTTGAAACGACCAGCGGTCAGGTTTCTCCTCCTCCACCAACTGGGCGGAGACGGTTTTCGGTCCCGCCGCGACTGCGGCAATCAGTATTGCCGAAGAAATGAGACAACGGGCCCGCAGCCTTTTCCCCGGATACCTCAGTCCTATGCTGGGTGCTATTCCTGTTCTTTCCATTCCGTTCTTTGCCTTGACTATCCTCATGAATTGGACATTGGATTTTGCCACTTACTGTAGCCGACTGCCA
>JAGLTZ010000246.1 GCA_023135015.1 Candidatus Latescibacterota bacterium | reverse complement strand
GGCACGAGGAGGAGGGATAGCGGTGGCCAGGAGCCTGCCGGTAAAACCGACGACAGCGAGGGTGTCACTGGCGCCGGATGGCCAGGCGGTTGAGCGGAAGGCCCGGAAGCGTAGCAGTTGCGCTACGCTGAGGACATTCCGCGTGAACCAACGCCGCCAGCCGGATGCCGGCGCCACCCGCAGCCGGAGCGTTTCACCGGCAGGCTCCTTAACGACGACGAGCAACGCAGCTGCCCGGAATGCATCGGCGATCGAATACCATCGTTATTGCGGAACGGTGCACTAATGTAGCAGAATGCTGACCTCCAGCCTCGTCGGCTGGCTGCGCGAGCGGTAGACGCGCTGGATGGCCTTGATGAAGTCCTCCTCCTCGGCGAGGAAGATGTTGTTGACGTATTTCTGCGGGTTCCGGTCCACCAGCGGAAACCAGGTGCTTTGGATGTGCACCATGATCCGGTGCCCTCGCTTGAAGGTGTGGAACACATCCTGCAGTAGGAGTCTGACCTTCGTGGGCTGATAGGGAACGAACGGCTCGGGGGTTTCGTGGCTTTTCCGGAACCGGCCCCGGATTACCTCGCTGCGTACCATCATCTGGTAGCCGCCCATGTGCGTGTACGGTCGGAGCCCCTCGGGATCGGGGGCGTCGCCCGGATAGACATCGATCAGCTTGACGATCCAGTCGGAGTCGGTTCCCGATGTGGACACCCAGAGGTCGGCGGCCACCGGCCCGACAAGCGTGATGTCCTCCTCAAGCACATCCGTCTGGTAAACCAGCACGTCCGGCCGTCGGGAGGCGAACCGCTGGTCGTCGGTCATGTACTGACGGTTCATTCCCGGGCCGATCTGCGGGGTGTGGGGTACCGGCTTGTTCGGGTCGCTTAGGTATTCGTCGTAGACCTCTCCAGCAGCTGTTGGGCCGGTCCAGTCGAGCCGTCCGTTCTCCCTGAAGTATAGACTGCGCAGCTCCGCTTCGACGGGCGGCCACACATCAAAGGTGCGCCATTGGTTCGCACCGGTCTCGAACACGAATGCTTCGGGCAGATCGAGCACACCCTTGCCCTTCAGGTGGTACTGGAAGAAGGGCAACTCGATGTTCTGCCGGTAGAACACCGAAGCCGGTGAGCCGAAATGGATATCGCCCACGCTCTCGCCGCTGCCGAACGCCCATCCCCCGTGGGCCCACGGGCCCATGACCAGAATGTTGAAGATGCCGGGATTCTCCGTCTCGACCCGGCGATAGATGCTAAGCGGGCCGTAGAGGTCTTCGGCATCGAACCAGCCGCCTACGGTCATGACGGCAGGCGCGACATTCTTGAGGTGAGGCAAAATATTCCGGTCCTGCCAGAACGAATCGTAGCTCGGGTGCTCGACGATCCGGTTCCAGAAGGCAATCCGGTCCCTGAAGTACTCCTCGTTGGCGTTCTTGAGAGGACCCATGTCCATGTAGAACTGGTAGCCGTCGGGCGTGGGGTAGTCGAAGAGGGAACGATGGCGCTGGGTGGTCGGTTCGGGCCGCTCCTGCCCGAAGACGTTAAGGAAGCGGAAGGCGTGCGGCAGAAAGAAGGCGCCGTGATGGTGGAAGTCGTCATACCACCAGTCAGCGATCGGCGCCTGGGGAGAGGAGGCTTTCAACGCCGGATGGGCATCGATCATGCTGGCCGCTGCATAGAAACCGGGGTATGAGACCCCCCACAGACCGACGCGGCCGTTGCTGTTCGGGATGTTGTTGACCAGCCACTCGATCGTATCGTAGGTATCGCTGCTCTCATCGACGTCTCGGTCGCCCTTCTTCTCGGGGATATGGGGCGTCATGTTGACGAACTCCCCCTCCGACATATAGCAGCCCCGCACGTCCTGGTAGATGACGATGTATCCCTCCAGCATGATCTCCCGACTCGGACCAATCATGTTGTGATAGCGGTTCTCGCCATAGGGCGAACAGCTGTACGGGGTACGTCGCATCAGGATCGGGTATTGCTCCGAGGTGTCCTTCGGCATATAGATGGCAGTGAAGAGGCGTACACCGTCCCGCATCGGGATCCGGCACTCCTGCTTGGTGTAGTGATCGCGCACGTACGAGCGCTGGTCCACGGTCTGCCCGCTCAGCACGCTCCAGCCACCCACTACAACAGCGATCGATACAGCCGCTACGATCCATCGGGTCCTGCTGCTACTCAAGATACCGGTCATCGGTCTAAACCCCCTCAGACTGCTGCGAACGGGACATTGCCGCAGGTCATGAATCCCCCGATTCTGCTCCTGTCACGGCGCGAGCCGCCATCCCGCACCACCATGTGCACGGGTCCGAACATGGGTGACAGATCGAGACAGATTCGGGAGTGCAGGAATCTCAATTTGAGCACAAAGTATAACTGAGGGTCATACGAAGAGTAAATAGAGGGAGTGTATAGCCCATGTGAACAATCTCAGGTTGTACCGGCACCGTTCAACACGTACGGGGAATTGTTAATCCGGAAGAGTGCTGATAGAGTGCAGTCTGTCCCGGATGATGCCGAGGAGGATCGCCCGTGAGCAGCATGATCCCGAAAGAGCTCGTACGCGCCGCCATGGACCTGGAGAGACCGGAGCGAGTACCGGTCATGTGCCAGCTCTCGATCGGCCACATGCTCCTGCAGCTGGATGTCTCCCCGGTGGAGTTCTGGTTCGACGCCGGGACCTACGCTCACGGCCTGCTCGAGCTGCGCGACATCTACGATTTCGACGGGATCCTGGTCAGCCTGCACGGACACGATCCCGGATGGCGGAACGAGGTGATTAAGATCGAGCAGCTTGAGGATGGTAGCGAGCGAGTGCTCTGGCGAGATGGGGACTCCACTTTCTCCCCTCCGGATGAGCTCCCACTCCATACACCCGCCAGCACTACTGTACCTCCTTCTATCGAGGAACTGGATCCCGACTCAATTGCTCCATCTATTTCGTACATACCCGTATCACAGGGACTGCACTTCCCGATCGATCCCGGCCACCCCTACGACGCCATCGAGCGGGTGCTGGAGCTGGCGGGTGAGACCTGGTCCATCCACGGAGAGGTAACCTCCCCTTTCGACTACCTTCTCGATATCCTGGGTCACGAAGCGGCCCTGATGGCATTGATCACACATGGGGATAAGTGCCTCGCGGTACTCGAACGCTTCACGGACGGAGTTTCAACGATCGCCCGTGAGCAGGCGGAGCTGGGAGTGGATGCGGTGAAGGTCTCCAGCCCCTTCGCCGGGATGGGATTCATCTCTCCCGAGTTCTACCGCGCCTTCGTGCTCCCTTTCGAGTCGCGGGTAGTGGCGGCGATCCGTGAGGCGGGAGCCCACGCGTATCTACACACCTGCGGTGAGATAGCGGACCGTCTGGAACTTATGATCGAATCGGGAGCCAGTGGCATCGAGTGCCTCGATCCTCCGCCGCTAGGTAATGTGGACCTCGAGGAGGCGATCGAGAGGATCGGAGATCGAGCTTTTATAAAAGGGAACCTCGATTCGGTTAACCTGCTGCTGAACAGTGGCATCGAAGATATCCAGAAAGAGATCGGACGCACCCTTCAGATCGGCCGCAAGGCGCGGGGATTCATTCTCAGCACCGCATGCTCGGTTGCCCCGCGGGTACCGCGGGAGAACCTGCAGCTACTGTCACGAATGGTGAGAGGGAGATAGCGATTCCGGATTCGAAAGCCGGCTCCATAGGAACCACCCAACCCCGACCGAACACACGAGCATGATGATCCCTGCGGCCGTGCTTCCCACCAGAAGATGGCCGATCCCGAAGAGGGATGTGAATACGACGACGCATCCCAGGATCCAGTAGTAGAAGCTGACCGAGAGCGGTCTGTCGCTGGAGACAAGCCCCACCCTCTCCGACACGCGGCGCCATCCGCGACCGGTCGGGCGAACCTTCTCATAGAACCGGTCGAGGACGCTCTCATCCTCTGGACCGGTCATACACGTCACCGTCAGCCATACTACCGAAGTGAGCACCACCGTGAGCAGCATGACCAGAGCAAAGTCGGAGGGGGCGTTGACGTCCAGCCCGAAGATCCACTGCAGGATGAGTGAGACAATCAGCGCGGCGGCCATAGCCGACACTTCTGACCACGCATTGATCCTCCACCAGTACCACCTCAGCAGATAGACAGGACCGGTGCCCGCACCTATCGCGAGAAGGAACTTCCACGCACCTTCCACGCTGCCCATAGTCGCGGCGGTGAGCGCACCCAGTCCGGCCAGCAGCACGGTAGCCAGCCGGGAGGCCAGAACGTAGTGCGTTTCTGAACCGTCGCGCCTGAGGAATCTTCTGTAGATATCGTTCACGAGGTATGAGGAACCCCAGTTGAGCTGGGTGGAGATAGTACTCATGAAAGCCGCCGCGAAGGAGGCGACCATCATTCCCAGCAGACCCGCGGGGAGCAGATCCCTCATGGCATAGACATAACCGATCTCGGCATCCTCCAGGCCCGGGTAGAGGAGTACGCTGGCAAGCGCCACCATGATCCACGGCCACGGCCTGAGTACGTAGTGCGCGATGGTGAACCAGAGTGTGGCCAGGACGGAGTGCCTTTCGTCCTTCGTGCTTAAGATCCTCTG
>JAGLTZ010000245.1 GCA_023135015.1 Candidatus Latescibacterota bacterium | reverse complement strand
GGTTCGTTTATCTCCACCGGTTTGCCGATCTCCGCGTACCACTTAATGACCGACATGTTCTCCATTACCGCGCTGGCAAGCGGCCGTTTGGACCGGCCGTCCAGTTCGCTGTACCAGGAGAGTGGTATGGTACCCCAGGCGTTATCGATCGTCTGGATGCTGAGCTCGGCCCATTTCTGGAGGTCCTGCGTTCCTGAATAGATTCGGAGGTAGGGGCGGTTGCCGCACTGACGGGCATTATCAATATCGATGAGATCTTTCTCGCCCCGGATGGGTGCTCCTCCGGCACCATCGAGTGCCGGATCCCGGCTCTCGGGACGGAACAGGTATTCCTGCGAATTCTGGTCTGAAGCGATGGAGATGATGTCGAGCACCCGTGCTTCCGATATCTCTCTGACACCCTCGACGGTATCCTCCATGGAGGGCAGTCCGAAATGGTGGCGCAGCAGAGGCATCCGAAGCCCCTGCCTGTTGATAACAGGAAGGTTGTCGACGGCCTCCTGGATCGGTGAGCGACCTTTGAAGACGAGATCGTCTTCTACAGGCAGAGGTTTACCACGCAGCCATTCGAAAACTGCGGAAATCCGGTCCATGCCCTCTCCACCGATGAAATGGAAATCGAATATGCCCATTTCCTCGGCTATTGCGACGGTTGCGGCAGTACCCCCGAACAGCAGTTTCCCGCGGAAGTCTATCCCCTCGAGAGCAGCCTTGAGTTTCTTGAGCACCTCCCTGCAATTCTCCGGCGTCAGGCGGTAGCTGATGCAGGCGGCCTCCGGCCCTATCTCTTCCAAGCGCTCGGCAATGATCTCGGGCGGTATTGCCGCACCGAGCAGGATGGTTGTAAAACCGTTGCTCTCGGCCAAGCGCAGGAAATTTGCCACGCCTCCGACGTGCACGCAGTTACCCAGGCTGCAACCCAACAGTTTTGGACGCGTGGATACTTCGGTATTCGGTTCTTCTACCATGAAAGGTTATCCCAGGATCATTTCATCGAGAGGTTTATCAGAACTGTTCATCAGGAAGTTGCCAGTGCCTGCAGGTCCTCGAAGGCGGTTTCAGGGTGAAGGCCAACTCGCTCGAGGGTCCTGCCCTCGGTGCGGAAATCGAGCCCCATAAGCTCATTTGCAAGATTTATCACCTGAGGGATGAAGTAGAGATCGATCCCGAGGAGTCTCCCCAGTGATTCATAGGGAACCAGGCCGCACGGAACATCTTCATATATGTAGCGGTGCTGCAGCGATCGCGGTGCGTCAATCGTGGTGTAACTGTAATTATCCTGGAGGCATTCATATAGACATTCACCATGGACCAGATAGGTTCTCTTCATCCAGTCACAGACTCCATCGAGTTCCAAGCCGAATTTCCTCGCTAGATTCAATCTCTCCTCGTCCAGCTTCTCCAGATAACGGGCAATGGTGGGTGTTATGCCGTCATAGTAGTACTTGAAGTCTGTTTTTTCGTTTTCGATCCAGCCAGCATTCAAAAGAACGGGAGCGCAGTGAAGAACAGCCCCCACATTGCCTAACGACGTATGCAGCAGACTCTTCGCCGGCACAGTGTATTCCCTGATGCATGAGGGGAGCATTTCATAGACATTGAGGGTGCCATCTTGGGTGCGGGCGGCCATTTCCACGGACTGTTTGAGTGCGAGGACCACTACAGAGTCATCGCTTGTCTTCCGGCAGGTGTGGATAATCGTCTGCATTTCTGCAACGATTGGCGTAGTGTGAACGCTGTTTTTCTGGAGGATGTGCTCAAACTCTATTACTCCGAAGGTCCTCCCCGGATTGAGCACAATGGATTTCTCATCTGTAAGATGAGGTTCAATCGCCGCGGCCAGGTCACGATGAGAACTGGCCGGTGTTGTAATCAGGACCAGATAAACTCCGTCCAAAGCTTCTCCGAGGTCGCTGGTTACTACCTGCAGTGCAGCTTCCCCGGTGACAGCCCCGGTACAGCGGACGATTCCTGTATCTTTCAGTTGCTCAATGCTAGCAGCAGTCCTGTTCCACAAACGGACCTCATGACCGTACAGCGCCAGATGACCTGCCATGGCAAGTCCTGAATTGCCTGCTCCCAGAACAGCTATCAAACTCATGACCTCCTCCTCGGCGTTAATAACTCACAGCCACATACTGCCATTGTAATGATACTGGCATAATGTGCCTATACACCTGAATGGCGACCGAACTGACCTGGTGCATATTTGGCTATTCAGATAAGTATATCGCACAGGCCATATTGGATGCTATAAAGACCCATCTACTACTGATAAAACCGATTCGGGTGATCGTGAAATGGTGCAGAAGCTGCTGGACTGGGAAACCCAGCTTTCTGTCGAATATGTTCTGGAAGAAGGATTGACAAAACTGTTGTTATAAAAGGACGGGTTTAGTTGCCTGAAAATCGATCACTTCACACTTTTTTCCAGACCGGGCAGGGATTCCAGAAAAGCGTCAAGAGTCGATTCATCGGTGAGATATGAGATGACGTTCAGCCGCAATGCTATACCGCCGGGCAGGGGTGCAGCAGAAATCCAGAATCGCCCTTCCTCCTGCACGGTCCTGGCGATCTTCTGCTGCAGGACGTCCCGCTTCCGACGTGCGCTGTCAGCTTCGGTCTCTCCTCTTCTGATTGCTTCCGCTATCTGTGACGGTTCATAGCGGAAGGTGACTATGGCAGTCACCGGTGCTATCGCGATGCTCCAGTCGGACAGGGATTCGATCTTATCGGCGAACTCTCTCGCCAGTCGCAGCTGCCGGTCCACTGTATCGGAGTACCAGTCCGCCCCCATGTGCTTGAGAGCCATCCATACTTTGAGAGCGTTGAACCGTCTGGTACCGGCGAGGCCGTGCTGGTAGTAGTCGGTCGGCGGGCGCCCCGAACTTGCGACGGATGGAGGTATATACCCGGCCGTAGCCCGGAAGGTGTCCAGCCCGTGCCCGGGATCCCTGTGAAGAATGCCCCCTGCGACAAATGGCACGAAGAACCACTTGTGAGCATCCACCGTGACCGAATCAGCGAGTTCTATTCCGTGGAGCAGGCCCGGGTAC
>JAGLTZ010000244.1 GCA_023135015.1 Candidatus Latescibacterota bacterium | reverse complement strand
TATCGGCCTGCTCCACCGTATCGGCTTGCTCCATGATCTTCTTCCACATCTCCTCCTTGGAGCCCTTCTCTTCTTCAGCGGCTTCGGCCGGCTCCGCATCCAAAGAACCCTCTTCGGTTTCCCCGCCGGGCGAGACAGGCTCTCCGGCCTCCTTCCCCTGGTCACCTTCGAGGATGGGCCCGGCATCTTCCAGCAGCGCCTCCAACTCCTTCAGAGCTTCCTCAGGACTACCCATGTCGTCCAGTTCTTCGACGATATCGGATCTGGGCTCCTCAGGTTTTTTAACTTCCTCTTCTCCAGATTCCCGGTCGTCGGCTTTCTCCTCAACCATTTCCGGTCCTCCCTCATGTTCTTCCTCAGTCAGCGGCCTCATGTCCATGTCACGATCGAGGGCACGACAGTCTTGCGACAGTTCAGCCAGCCCCAGTTCATCGTAGCATATTGCGAGCATTTCCAGAAGCGCGGGGCTCGAACCATCCAACTGCAGCGCCTGTTCAAGGGACTGACGGGCATCCTCCCAGTCGGCCCTGGCAATATTGATTCGGCCGAGCACGATATGCCCTGTTGCATAAAGTGGATGGGCCGCCACACCCACCCTACACAACCGCCACGCCTCATCCACCTGCCCGTTCTCGAGCAGCGCATCAGCAGCAGGTGCGAATGAGCAGTTCTCAGGCAGGGCGGGATGCAGGGTTTCGGGGCTCATCAACCACTCCCGGTCCCGGTGTAGGCGCTGCGGATACGCTCCAGGATTTCAGTGGTTGAGTATCCCTCTCTGAGAGATATCAGAACCACCTCACCGCCCGTGGAACGCACCTCGCTGGCACCGACCACCTCCTCCTCAGTGTAATCGCTCCCCTTTACCAGAACATCCGGTCTGAGAAAAGCGATCAGATCCAGGGGAGTCTCCTGCTCGAAAGGAATAACAAGATCTACACATTCGAGGGCGGCCAGTACGGTCATCCTGTCGTCGGCGTTATTAATGGGCCTCTCCAGCCCCTTGCCAAGTGTGCGGGCACTCACGTCGTCGTTCACGCCAATGAGCAGGAAATCACCCAAAGCCTTCGCCTCGGCTAGATACTCCACGTGCCCCCTGTGGAGCAGGTCGAATACACCGTTGGTAAACACAACCCGTTTCCCCACCCGCTGCTGGTGACGGCAAAAGGAAGCCGCCTCTTCCCAGCTGACCACCTTCCCCACCAAGTCAGCTCTCCCCTTCAGTAACAGCTTGAAGAAGTCCCTCAGAAGTAATAACCACTACTCCGACCTCACTGACCACCACACCGGCGGCATAGTTAGCCAGAGCAGCGGCTTCGCGCACGCTTCCCCCAGCTGCCAGAACTGATGTCAGGGTAGCAATAACCGTATCACCGGCGCCGGAGACGTCGTACACGTGGCGGGCACGTGTACTTACATGGGTAAGGGTGCCGTCGGTCTCGAGAAGCGTCATCCCCAGTTCCCCACGGGTTATTAGAACATTTTCCGCTTCCAGACGCCGAAGAAGCATGCGGGCAGCCTCCGCCACATTCTCATCATCTGATAGTCGGGTGCCGAGTGCGGCCTCCACTTCTTTCAGGTTCGGTTTGAATACCGTTACACCCGTGTACTCGAAGAAGCGCTCGAACTTGGGATCCACAGTAACAGGCAGGCCGGACTCCCTCAGCTTTGGCAGCATTGTGTTAAGCACCACCGAGGAGAGTACGCCTTTGTTGTAATCCTGGAGAATCACCGCATCTACTCCCTCCAGAACGCCGGCCACAAAGTCACACAATCCAGCTGCTACCGCCCCCTCTGCCGGAGCTTTGTCCTCCCAGTCGGCACGCACAACGTGCTGCTGGTGGGCGATGATCCGGGTCTTCACACTGGTATGTCTATCCGGATCTTCAAGAAGCCCTTCCCTGGAAAGGCCCTCGGCTTCCAACAGGTCGAGCAGTTCATCGGTTGCCGGGCCTGAAGGCCCTACAAGCCCGACCAGCAGAGGCTCCGCGCCGAGAGCGACCACATTGGCCGCCACATTGGCTGCCCCACCCAGACGTATGGCTTCATTTTCCACCTCGACGACCGGAACGGGGGCCTCTGGTGACATCCGGCTTACTTGCCCCCATACGTACCGATCGAGCATGACATCCCCGACAACCAGGATGCGCTTCCCCTTCAGCTTGAGTATCAGATCCTCCGCCTGCCGGATTTCTACTTCAGTCACTCTGAGAGGCCCTTTCAAAAAACATCCTGTTCACCGAGGTCCCCGACACGCCATTTCTGGCGCCAGGCCTCCTCCTCGAGAGCCTCCGACAGATCGAAGATATCCTCGAAGTCCTCGAGGTGATCATCCTCCGTTTTGCTCAGAATTCCCTCATCGACCAGGTCGTAGACAATAACACCGAAATCCTTTGTGTGGGATATCCCCCACTGGCCGAAGACATTCACCGCCATCCTCCCGAATTTCTCATGCGCCAGATACACGATTCCCTTAAGAAGCTCGTATCCGGAAAGGTGGCGTCTGACCGAAAGATCCTCCGCAGTTCTGTTCAATGCATCGAGTGTGAATAAATATGCCTCAGGAGGATAATTACCACGCCTTCGAGCAAGTGAATTAATAGCGCTCTGTATTCCCCAGAACTCCATATCCACTATTTTACACAACTCCCTTCATTATTTAGTTTCCGTCCGGAGTTTCCGGATGGGAACTAGTTACCCGCTCCGGTAATTAGCAAACCTGGATTATCGACGATGCCGCTGGTAGTCGCTATTACAAATATTCCTTTTTGCCGGTCGAATCTGAAAAGCTGGCCATTAATAAAAATTGACACTGTGATAGTCACTTCGTTTGGGCTGTTACTCCTGGCCTTAATGTAGACAGGCTTGCCAGCGTTGGTATCGAGATTCTTCTGCCATGCGAGGGTAGCACCCTCCACACGCACCGTATCATTTTCAGCCTTAAGATACTCGATGTCGGCCGTAATACCGGGGACATCCGCCTGTACCTGGTATATAAGATCGATCTCGTCTGGACCTGTACATTTTGAACTTACCGCAACAAGCAGCAGGATTCCGACAGCTCCAAATAGCCGCTTTATCATCGTGTTCCTCTCAGACCGCGAATTTGATGTTCAGCACATCACCATCAGCAACACAGTACGATTTCCCTTCCTGCCGGACCAGCCCATCTTTTCGGGCGGCCGCCCATGAACCCGCCTCAACCAGTTCGTCCACTCCTATCACCTCGGCCCTTATGAAGCCCCTGGCCATATCCGAATGGATCTCACCGGCTGCCTCGAGGGCAGAGCGGCCCCTGCGCAGGGCCCAGGCACGCAGCTCCTTTCCACCGGTAGCCGTATAGAATGTGACCACGTCCAAGGCTTCATAGGCCGCCCTGATGACGTCAACTGCCGCCTCAGGGTTTACGCCATACTCTTCTGCAAACTCTTCCACCTCTCCGGGGGGAAGCCTGCCCAGTTCCACCAGCAGGTCGACGCACAACGCCAGCACATTTGCACCGTGCGCACTCCCCCATTCCACCCATTCCTCTGCGACGATGGATGGAAGCTGCTCTTCCCCGATGTTGACAACAAGCACGAGCGGTTTGGCGGTCATGAAGCCAAAACCCCTCAGGAGCCGGTCCTCCTCCACAGAGAGTTCCACATCTCCTGCCGCACTGCCGTCTCCTAGAGCTCCGGCCATTCGTTGGAGAGCCTCTGCTTCGACTTTCTCCTCCGGGCTCGCGCCTCCTTTAGAGATCAGCGACTTCAGCTTTTTCTGCCGTTTCTCAACCGATTGGAGGTCGGCAATGATCATATCGGTCCACACCGCTTCGAGGTCGGCAACCGGATCGATCCGGCCGGCCGGATGAGGCACAGAGGGACGGCCGAAAGCACGCACAACAAGCACCAGTGCGTCCGCCGTACGAGCGGCACCCATCGTCTTCTCATCCAGACCACGCCCACCCCGGCCCGTAGCAATATCGGAGAAGCCGGGAATATCGACCATCTCGACGGTGGCTTGGATGACCCGTGGATGAGGTATTGCCTCCGCCAGACGTTCCAGGCGTGGATCCGGCACCTCGAATACACCCAGATGTACACCGCCCTCCGTTCCCGTCCCGGCAGCCGAACCCAGACCGGTCAGTGCCGCAAACAGGGTAGTCTTACCAGAAAGAGGAGGACCAACTATTGCCAGACGCATACGCTCTCCAAATCGGCGAACCCGGTTTCAGGGAAGGCATGAACGAGCACGAAGTATGATAAACAGATGTTAGAAAAGGCTTCGATTTAATGTCCATCCAAAAACTTCGGACGGATACCATCACAGTTTCAGTGGAAGCTAAAACCAATCAACATAAACAACCCTCAGCTCCCTGCCTGCGCCTCCCAGAGTGTCTACCACGTTCCCGACAGTCGCTGATTCACCCGCACCCCGGACGTTGTCCAGCAGGTTCGTGAAATAAAGCTCCAGGCGCAGATGGGGACTGGCCGCCCATTTCAAACCGAAGTTCAAATAACCGTTGCCGTACCCCACCGCCTCCTCATCGTTATCATTGAGCGCGGCGTCATATTCCAGGATAAGGTACAGCTCCGGGCCAAGAGACAGATCGATCCCGGCGAAAGCATTCAGATCTTCGTCGTCGTCGTTCTCACGGCTCTTGTTCACGCCTATGTGCAGCCCCATCTCGGCCAGCAACCGGTAGTTCTTGCTTATAACAGCATAGAAACCCGGCGACTTCACGGCGTAGCGGTCCAGGCCCACCTGGGGATCGGGATCGCCCAGGTAAGGCCCGAAACCCTGCCCCGCATAGCCGATAGCAAGGGCCGGAAAGACTCTGGATTCCGGAACCAGGCGCGCTTTGAAGGCGAATTCCACGTTCGGATTCCACTCCACACTTCCGCGACCAATCACATTTTCGGCCCCGTAGCTGAAACCAATATTCACCGATCGGAGGAAACCGATAGTAACAAAGGTATACAGCCCTCCCTCCGGATACATGCGCAGGTCAATCTCATAGGTGCCCCTATCCAGCAGACCTGCGATAGGCATGTTCGCCAGGTTCGTGAACTGCAGCCCGGTCCCATACTCCGGTGGGGGAGGCTCTTGCTCCTGCGCCCAGACCCCAACAGGTCCGGCAATCGCAGCCACCATAGCAATCACAAATGCTACAGACACAGCTTTCATAGCAATCCCTCCGATCACCCAAATTATATGGGGAGGGTCCGATGTAATATAAGGGAGGCTCCCGTACCGATCAGGAAATGCCCGATAGCTCGCGTTCGAAGGCCTCGAGCGCGGTCATCAGTCTAGAGCCGTACCACGAGAAGTGTTCTCCGTTCACGATCCGAATCGAAGCCCTTCCGGCATACCCGGCGTCTATCGCCGCAAGCTGCTGCCTGAGAAGCCCGACGTGCTCCTCCTCGAAAGGGAACGGTTCGCTGGAGAGCAGGATACTATCGGGGCCAATAGCGGCAATGTCGGCAACGGTTATTTCGGGGTAACGTGCCGCTATGCGGGAACCGGAGCGGTGTCCCTCCATGTGGCTGGGTGCAATGGCGTTCCTGTAGCCCGCAAGCCTCATCATGTCGTGGATGAAAGTGCCTGGCGCCACGGTCATGAAGGGCTTCATCCAGATCAGGTAGAGAGCCGTCCCTCTGGAAGGTGGATCGAGCCTCGACCGGAGGCCATCGATACGCTCCGCTATCTTCTGGGCGTCGCCGCGCCTGCCGATCAGGACCCCAATATCCCGGATCATGTCAAGCGCTTCATCCAAACTTTCAGGATTTGTAACAAAGACTCTGGGAGGACTTTCGGCATCTTCGATCTTTTCGATCGCCTCCTTCGGGTTCTCCTCCCTGCCGGCGATCACCAGATCGGGCTGCAGAGCCAGCACTTCTGCAACGTTGATACTCTTCGTACCCCCCACCACAGGCACATTTTCTACCCGTCCGGCCGGATGAACGCAGAAGCGGGTTCGGCCGACTACCTCCTCTTCTCTCAGACCCAGATCAAATAGCAGTTCCGTAAGGCTTGGAACTAGCGAGACCACCCGCACGGGTGCCCGTAACGGCTTGAATTTCCTCCCCCTGGCATCGGCCAGGCTGGGGCTCATTCAGGTGCTTCTTTCGCGAATGTTTCAGCTGTGAGTACCTCTACACGCACCGTAAGATCATCAATCAGCTCCCTGTCCACATCCACACCGGTGCCGGGTTTGTCCAGCCTCAGCGCCATAGTACCGTCCGGGTCCATCGTCCACTCGGGCGTGACGACATCCCTATTCCAGTAGCGGGCGCTGGGCGAGATGTCACCGGGGAAGTGGAAGTTCGGCAATGAGGCCAGGGCGACATTGTATCCCCTGCCTATTCCGCTCTCCAGCATTCCCCCACACCATACCGGGATACCCTCCTGCTCGCACAGGTCATGGATGGCGATGGAAGTGGCGAATCCGCCTACCCGTCCAGGCTTTATATTCACGATCCTGCCGCTACCCAGGGCGATCATGTCGCGGACCCTTTCAGGGCCGGTTATCGATTCGTCGAGGCAGATCGGGGTCTTGAGCTTCTCCTGCAGAACCGCATGCTGAACAACATCGTCCCAGGCAAGGGGCTGTTCGATCATGAGAAGGCCTAAGTCATCGAGTGCCAGCAGGGTCTCAATATCGTCGAGGGTGTAGGCATTGTTGGCATCCACCATGAGCGGCGCACCCGAACCGAGCGCTCTGCGTGCCGCCGATGCATAGGCCAGATCAGCCCCGGGCATCACCTTCATCTTGATCTTCCGGTATCCTTCCTTCAGATAGGCCTCAGCTTTTTCAACAAGTGCCTCCGGGGACGGCTGGATGCCAATCGAGATACCGACCTCGATGCGCTCCCTGACACCACCCAGCAGCCGCGACAGTGGGATATCCCGGCGTCTGGCCTCGAGTTCCCAGACCCCCATCTCCACCGCGGCCTTTGCCATATTGTGCCCACGGAAGTCCTTATCCAGAAGCTGCCTTATTTCTGAAGGGGATTGCAGAGCCCTTCCGATCACCCGCGGTGCCACATAGCGGCAGATCACAAGCCAGGCTGTGTCTACTGTCTCGTAGAAGTAATTCGGCCATTCCGCTGCCACACACTCCGACCAGGCGGAGGTGCCCTCCCCGTCACTGAGCTCCAGCAGCAGTATGCGCCTATCGGTGGTAACCCCCGATGAGATCTTGAACGGCTCCTTCAGGGGAAGGGAGATCTCTCTCAGAGTAATCGAATGTACCTTCAGCAAATCTCACGGCTCCTTCAAGGATTCGGGAATATCTATAACATAAAAGATGTCCATACTCTCCCTGTCATGTATTTGCAAGAGCGGAGATTCCAGATAGTTATTTGTTACGATGAATCGATTTCATTCAGCGGCGCTGGGGCCCACCCCACGGTGCCCACCCGGAACCGGTCCAGGCCGTCCTCGGCCCTCTCGAGTATAAGCACGTGTTCATCGCAACTGAAAGCGGCCGGCAGCGGCATAGTCCCCAGATGTCCCCTGTAATTACCTTCCCTGTCGAAGATGTCGAGACGGGTGACGCCGGGCTCAGGCGTATTGGCCTGCACCCAGATGCGTCCCATCCTGTCAACGGCGATACCGGTGATTGCCGGCATATGCCTGGCAAAAGGGATGCGGGCACGGGAATCTGAGGTGAGGGTAAAGGAACCGTACCGGCTGAGACGGCGTCCGGCTTCATAGCGGAAGAACCACTCCTTATGGGCGTCGGTTACCTTCAGCTCCGGCATAGGGGCGGAGACTTCCATAATGATATCTCCATCGGGTTGGCGTATCTCGAAGCGGTACTCCTCAGACGTAACCGTGGCGATCAGCTTCTCACCTGCTGCCCAGCGCAGCTGCGGGGCAAACTCGGGATGACCGAACCACATCCTTACATCACCCTCCTCAGAGCGTATTTCGGTGCTCAGATAGGGAAGAGACTTCATTGTCGCGAGAGTATCTACATGGATCACAGCCCGCCCCTCCTCCCACTCACCCTCCGCGGGAAAGAGCGCCAGGTAGAAAAACGGCTCCTGGTCGGCGAGCTCGGCAACAGTCAGCGGCCACATTCCGCCGTGCAGGATCCGGCCAGACGGGGTGACTGAAAAATGGCTTACCAGGCGGCTGGCTCCCGGCCACTTCACGTCCCGAATGTAGGTTCCGTCCAGGTCGTAAACCGAGAAACGCCTGTTTCCGACGTCGGAGATCCACAAACGCTTTTCGTGGAAATCGAGATGCAGCGGAGAGCGCAGCTCGCCGGGCCCCGACCCCTGCCGACCGAGAATGTTCAGAAGGTTCCCATCGGGAGCCAGTTCTACAACCTGGGCGTTGTCACCATCCAGAAGGAAGAAAGATTCGGTACCACCCACAGCGGCCGAGATCTGACTGAATATGTAGACCCCCTGGGGATCCCAGATATCCCATTTCGCCACAGTATTGAAGGTCAAGCGCCGGGGAGGCAGAGCCTCGTATGTGACACGCTCCACCCCCGATTCCAGGAATTCCCTCAACGGAGTGTATTCCGAGCCCACGTCCCCGCACGCGGATGTCATTACAAGAACCGCCACAACACCGAAGAGACACCTTACTCTGCCCATTATGGAATAGAGACCTTTCTTTAGCCTCGCAGCGTGTACAGAGTTGTATTGCGATTGTAACCGCCGTGTCAAATTATCGTACACTAGTTTAAACCTTTCACGGTTCAGCGGCATCGAATGAGTAAGAAAAAGGCAGACAAGCCGGTATCGGGCCCTTCGGGCAACTTGACAGTTCAACGCGCTCAGGATGGCGATCTGGGTGCATTCGAGGAGCTCTACCGCACGCACATGGATCGGGTGTTCGCCCTCTGTCTCCGGCTCACCGCCAGCGAAGAACGGGCCCAACAGCTCACCCAGGACACTTTCGTACTGGCCTGGGAGAAATTGAGTTCGTTCCGCGGGGAGGCGGCCTTCGCAACATGGCTGCACCGACTGGCGGTGAACACGGTCCTCCAGGATAAGCGGGCCCGTAGGCGCCGGAGGGAACGGATCGTCTCCGCGGAGGATGCCTCTCTTATCGTAGAAGCCTACGTGGTCCCGACTCCGGAGGACAGGATTGACCTCGAGAGAGCGATTGCGCAACTGCCACGACGGGCTCGGACAGTATTCGTGTTGCACGATGTCGAAGGTTACCGACATGAAGAGATCGCCGAGATGATGAAAACAAGCATCGGGACGTCAAAGGCCCAGCTTCACCGGGCCCGGAATCTCCTGAGGAAGATGTTGGCTCGATGAACTGTACGGACGCACAAAACCTCTTCAATCGATATATGGACGGGGAGCTCGGGTCGAAAAAGAGCACAATACTTGAAGAGCATCTGGAAGCCTGCCCGGCGTGCAGGGAGTCACTCGGTCAGCTGAGGACTCTGGTGGAGCAGGCTGAGAGAATGCCGATGATGATTTCACCCCGACGCGATCTGTGGCCCGGGATCAGAAACCGGATTGAAGAAGGGATGGCGAAATCTACCACTAAAGAGGTCGGGATAGGACAAATCGGGTGGCCCGTCCGCTCACTGATAGCGGCGGCTGCGGCAATACTGATCATTACCGCCTCGGTCGTAACCGTACGCCTTTTCAGTGACGGGTTTGATTCGCTGGAGAGATTCTATGCCGGATGGAACCAGGGCCTGGTCACGCTCGCAGCGATGGAGAAGCAGTACCTTGGAGTTACCAAGGACCTGATCTACTCGATTGGCGAGTGCGAAGACAACCTGCCCGAGTCCGCCAGGGAAATAATAGAGCACCACCTGGAGATCATCGAGAGTGCCATCGAAGACTCCCGTATTGCGCTGATTGAAAACCCGTCTGACACCAAACTGCAGTCTATGCTCTCGACGACCTACCGCCAGAAGGTCGAATTGCTGCATTGGACTGCTCAGCTTTTGACACAGTTGTGAAAGAGGATTCAGCCATGACAACTCAAATCAATCTATTAACCAGGAAAACACTCCGATGGATGGGCACAGCCCTCTTCATGGTCAGTCTGGCGACCACCAGCGCCACCGCCCAGCAGCGGGTAGCGGAAACCAAGGCCGCGAGGGCCGATGGTCTGGTCAAGATCGACAACCTGGCCGGCTCGATCAAAGTGATCGGGTGGAACCGGGCGGAGGTCTCCGTGAAGGGAACGCTGGGCGAGGGTACCGAGCGACTCGATTTCGAGGTAAGCGGGAACGAGACAGTTATTGAAGTCGTGCTTCTTGACGAGGCGACCAGGAGGAGACAGAACATCCGCCGGATCGAGGGATCTGATCTGGAGATTCACATACCGGCGGGGAGCCGGCTGGATGTGGAGACCGTCAGCGCCGACATCACAGTCTCAGACGTTACCGGCAACCTCGACCTCGAATCCGTGAGCGGCGATATCGACGTGAACGGCCGTCCAGGCCGGGTATGGTCCGAGAGTATCAGCGGCGATATCACGATATTCTCGAGCGAGGGACCCGTCCGTGCCGGCACGGTCAGCGGGCGAGTCATGGTTCGGGAAGTCACCGGCCGCTTCGATGTAAGCACCATAAGCGGAAACTCGAAAGTGTACGGCAGCGCCATCGAGGAGGGCAACTTCGAGTCCATCTCGGGAGATCTGTTTTTCGAGGGCGATCTGACCACTGACGGAACTCTTACAATGGAGAACCACAGTGGCTCGATCGATCTGGCAGTGCCCGCAGATATCTCGGCCGATTTCGACGTCACGACATTCACCGGTGACATTAAGAACGGATTCGGTCAGAGTGCTGAACGCCGCGGCCGTTTCGGCCCTGGCAGGGTGCTCTCCTTTGTAACAGGAGGGGGTGAGGCCCGCATCAAGATCAACACCTTCAGTGGAAACGTCGAAATCATCAAGAAGTAGCTCTGGAGTCGTATTGGCCTGAATCCTCCAAATATCAACAGACACTAACTCCTGCTGCAGTACGAGCTGAAAGCCCCGGCTGACGCCGGGGCTTTATTTTAACAGCGAATACATTGCCCCCCGGACCCTTACACCTGAAATCTAATGGGACAGTTCCATTTCCTTGGGGGTGACCGAAGATAGCTAAGCATCTACCACAATAG
>JAGLTZ010000243.1 GCA_023135015.1 Candidatus Latescibacterota bacterium | reverse complement strand
GCGATGGCCTTCTACGTCCCGGTAATAGGTTCCGATGTGGGAGGGATCCCCGAGATTATCAACCACGAGGAGAACGGGCTTCTGGTGCCACCAGGGGATGAGGCGGCCCTCGCCCGGGCGCTTTTACTGCTTGAAAGGGACAAAGAAATGAGGAGGTCCATGGCTCGGGCAGGCCGCCAGACGGTGGAACGGTATTATCGTGAAGAAACGATGATCGACCGCCTGGAAAGCTACCTCACCGATTTATTAAGGACTCCTTGACAATTTAGGCTTCCTTTATTACACACTTGGTTAGAGGACTTTGCTCAAAGCCTGCCGACCCAATTCCACCTGCACACCCGTTTGGAAGTTCATCCAGTGCCCACATCTAAGGGGACGTAGAACAATGGCAGTTTTCAGTCAAGCTCATCGGGCCGAGAGTCTGGCTGCCCGAATCGCGCTTACAATCATCCAGAACGGCAACGCCTCGACGGCCAGCAAAACCTCCGCCGCGCGTCAGCAGGGACTTCCGGTATTGCAGGCTTCACTTCTGATCAGGCTGCGTAACAGCAACGGAGACGAATGCACCGTAGGCGCGCTGTCCGAGGCAATGCAGCTGACCCCCCCGACGATCAGCGACAGCCTGAAGGCTCTGGTCAGAAAAGGGTGCCTTACGCGCAAGAAAAGCAGTGAAGACGGCCGAGTGGTCCATTTCCGCTGTAGCCCGAAAGGTAAGCGGCTTGCGGAACTGCTAGCCGGATGGGCCAACCCGATTGAGGAGTCTATCTCGGGTTTAGAGAAGGACCAACAGATATCTCTGATGGGGACGCTCACCCACCTGCTCAGGGATCAGGTAGCCGGCGGGTACTCTCCAAGTGAAGCGATGTGTGCATCGTGTGAGTATTTCGAGCCGATTTCGTGGGACAAGCACCGCTATCACTGCAACCGCAGAGATATCCCTCTGACACCGGTTAGCATCAATACCGACTGCTCCGGCCATCATCCCTATTACAACGGCAGGGAGTAGTTAGGGCTGGTTCGCCCACCGGCGGAAGCGGGCTAGCCCTCCCCTGCCTCAACGCTTTTTCTGATTCGCAGATATGAATTGTACCGTGCCTCTGATATCCCACCCTCCCCTACAGCCACCCGGACTGCACAACCGGGTTCTTCACGATGGGAGCAGTCTGCAAAGCGACACCGCTCCTGCTTTGTGCGTATCTCCCTGAAGCCGATAGATACCTGCCCCGGCAGGATATCACCCAGGCCGAACTCCCTTATGCCCGGAGTATCAACCAGAATGCCATGACGGAATAGGTGGGCCGTCGCCACGCTTGTGGTGTACCGACCCTTACCGGTAGCCTGGCTCAACGCGGCGGTTTTTAGATCCACACCCGGCAACAGGCAGTTCATAAGCGCCGACTTCCCCACACCTGAATGCCCTACAAGTACAGTGAGCCCTTCAGAGAGTATCTCCGCCACCTTTTCAACCCCGGTACCGGTCCTGGCGCTTACTGGAAGGACTTCATAACCCAGCACGGTATAGACCTGGAGTCTTCCGAGCACCCCATCCGCCTCCTCTAGATCCACCTTGTTCAACAGAATGACCGAAGGGATCGATTGCCATTCTGCGGCCACAAGGTAGCGGTCGATAAGACCCTCTCTGGGCAGTGGTTCGACAGCGGATACAATACAAAGCCTGTCAACATTGGCCACCACAAGCCGGCTCCTCCGGCGTTTCGAGGACCGCCAGATACACCGCTGGCGGGGCTCTACTCCTGCTACCCGCCAGCCTGTCTCCTTACCCTCACCCTTCACCTGTTCAAGCATCACGCTGTCTCCGACAACGATAACGCCTGCACTCCGGCTGCGGAATGCGACGACAGGGTCTCTTCCGGAGATCCGCACCTCCACCCGTTCGCCGTATACAGCCGTTACAAAACCATTAATCATACTGGTCAGGGATCTGAACCACTCCGATCCCATCCTTCAGATCGATCCGCGTTCCTAAAGGCTCGGAGCATAAAATCAGGTCCTCGATGATCTTTCGGCCGAGTTCTTCATCGGCGAGCAGAGGCCTACCCCTCACCTGGCGTGGCTTCCCGAAACCGAGTGTGATGGGGTAAAGATTCAGCTCTACGAGCTTCCCCTCGCGCCAGGCGGGAACAGCGATAACCGATTCCCATATCTGCCTGCGCGCCGGAAATCCGCTCCGGTCATTGTTGTACCTTCTATCGTTGAAGTCGGCGACGTGGGCGTCTGGACCGAGACCGTACCGTTCGTAATTCTCTGAAGGCAGTCTCAGAAGGGTCTCGTTCTGGAACATGAAATCCCCGAGGCTGTAGAAGATCGGCTTCCCCTTGTACAGCTCAATGCCTTTGAGAACATGGGGACCGTGGCCGACGAGAACATCCGCTCCGGCATCTATCATGGCATGAGCGAATTCAACGAGAAAATCAGCGGGGGTGTTGCGGCCCCGGCCCCCCTCGTGGGAATGAAATGCCACGATCGTGTAATCGGCCATGCGGCCGGCGCTGCTTACCACCGCAGCAATCTCCTCCAGGTCCTGCTGGTTCGTCTCTGTATATGTGCCAGGCTCCTCTCCGGCCACAAGGCGTGTGCCGAAAACGCTGAGTCTCTGTCCCTGTTCTGATACCCTCTGGCCCATATCACGCAATACATCTCGCAGCCTATCCAGGTGCTCGGGTAGAACGACCCGGGTCGACCTGTACCGCAAGGGGCTCAGCCCCGGCCTTGCAGGCATATCCCCGCGCGTCCTTCCCGCCACCGAATGGTCTGTGAATGTCGAGGCTACCGAGATAAGCGCCACCCTGGCCTGAGCCGTCTCCAGGAACTTTGCTTCCCGCGCCTCCGGAAAGCTCTCCCCGACCCCTGCGTGTACAAGGCCCGCTTCCTCCACATATTGCATCGTCAGCCGCATGCCCAGCACACCGTAGTCACCCGTATGATTATTGGCCATAGACACCATATCGAACCCGGCCCAGGCCAGCTCTTTTGCGAGCTGTGGATCACCACGCATCCAGGTGCCTCCACTCGCGTGCATCGGGTAAGGTTCATAGTCGTGGAAGAGCATTTCGAGATTTGTAAATGCAACATCAGCACTCCGGATCAACTCTATCATCGAGATGAACTCAGGCTCGGAGTAGACCGAGAGTTTCCTGGTGATGATCGAGTCCCCGGTAAGGGCCATATTGAAGGTATCCCCTTCGCCCCCCAGCTGGGCGGCTCCTGCCTCCGGAAAACTGAGAAGGAGCACAATGGTCGCTGCAAATTTTAAAATCAGATCTCGCATGAGGTTCCTCCAGGTCTGGGCCCTTCCATGCCAAGCGATTATATGAAGCCTGTTTTTTTCACTTCTAAAATAATTCCCCTGCTGTTAACAGTTACAAACAGATGGTACGGTCCCCGGTCGGAGCCGGTCAAGACCGCCACAGTCCCACAATGCCGGCCGATACCATGGAGAAGTAGTAATGACCCGACTCTGTAAATGCCGCATAGCATGGATCTTTGCCGCAATCCTCATCGTATCTGCGGCTGCTTGCGCCCAGCCCAACTATCCCGAATTCGAACCGGTTCTCGAAAGCTTCGAAGCCCGGCTTGCAGCGGATGTAGCCGCCGACAGCATCGGTTCAATTTCAGCCGGTGTTGTTGTTGGAGACAGGATCATATGGGCCAGGGGATTCGGTTGGGCAGATCGGGAAAAGCAGATCGCGGCCGACGCTGAAACAATCTACAGGGTGGGTTCCATCTCAAAGTCGTTCACAGCTGTCGTGCTGGTCCAGCTGGCAGAAAAGGGGATCCTGGATCTGGACGATCGGGTGGAGAAATATCTTCCCGTGATCGAACACGTCACCAACAGGCCCGAAGGTACCGAGCCTATCACCCTCCGCCAGCTCGCCAGCCACACAGCCGGACTGATCCGAGAGCCTCGCCTGCCAAGAGCGGCCGCCGGCCCCATCGGATCCTGGGAAGACAAGATCATCGCATCAATCCCGACTGTTGAATTCCGGTACCATCCGGGCGAGCGTTACTCTTATTCCAATATTGGTTTCGGAATCCTCGGCCTCACCATCTCTAGAGCAGCCGGAAAACCGTTCATCCAGCTTGTCAATGAGCTAATCTTCAAACCGCTGAGAATGAAATCGAGCACATTCATCATCACACCCCAACTGGAAGGGCGCCTTGCGACTGGATATCAGGTTCGCCGCAACGGTACAGTGGATACTGGATCGCCCGCCCTCGAACACGCCGGCAGAGGTTATAAGGTGCCCAACGGCGGTATCTATTCAACGGCAGGGGACCTGGCTCGCTTCATCTCGGCCCAGACGGGGGCCTTCCGAAGCCAAATTTTAACTGGAGATAGCCGCGCCGAGATGCAGCGCTTCCAGACGCCGGTCCGAACCACCCAGAACGGTGATTCAACCGGATACGGACTCGGTTTCTCGCTCCGGGTTAACGAAGACGGCCTTCGCACGGTCAGCCACGGAGGTTCTGTTGCAGGGTACAACGCACACATGATCTTCGATCCCGGGTCTCGGATCGGTGTGGTGCTGCTGCGCAACTATAACGGTGGAGCCGTGAACCTGGGAAGGGCCGCCAGAGACCTCCTTGTAGATCTCGTTCGTATATATAGGGTCCTTCCTGGCACGAACATTGGTACTCAATAGATGATTTCTGGAATCACCATAACAGCGCTCAGCATCGGCCAGCTTCTCGGAAATGCCATAACCTTCTGAAGTGTGAAACCGAAAGCGACGTTTATGTCACCAGGCGCGGCAGTGCGCCGCTTATGCCGATAAGCAGCTTGTAGACCGAAAAACCCGCGGCTTCGGCCAGCGGGTGTGCATCGATGCTTTCAAAACCCTGACTGCCAATCAGCACGGCCTCATCGCCGATACTGATTTCCATGTCATCACCCAGGTTGACCAAGACATGGTTTGCGGTCACCAGAGCGATTATCGGAAAGCGGCGCCCTCTGATCAGTACATCCGCCTTATCTGCGAGGGTATGGGGATAGCCGTCGGAATAGCCGAGCGGGAGGGTGGCGACCCGTGTCCGGCGCTCGGCTATGAAAGCGCGGTGATATGAGAGGGCATCCCCGGGGTCCAGTGTTTTGACGTAGACCACACCGGTCTTCAATGACAGAACCGGACGAAGGTCGAGGGGGCGCGTCCTCCAGGTTGCATCCGACGGATAGTGACCGTAGATCGCTATCCCGGGACGGACCATGTCGAGGAAGGCCTCGGGGAAATTCATCAGGCCGGCGCTGCTGGCGGCATGCTTCATCCCGACATCTATCCCTTCCTTCTCCACAGATCCGCATACCTCGAGGAATCGACGAAGCTGAATACGGTCGAACTCCGGTTCTTCGGTAAGCGCTGTGAACACTCCTTCGAGATATACTCCCTCACGAGAGGCTACCTTCCTCAGAAACGGGACCGCCTCACGATAAGGGACTCCAACACGTCCCAGTCCCGTATCGATGTTCACCTGGACGGGGGTGGTCTTCCCGCGGCTCTTCGCCTCCCGGGCCAGTTCCACAACCTGATCGGTGAAAACAGTCTGGGAGATTCGCGCACGGATAATCTCCGGAATATCACTGCCAGCGAAGGGTCCGAAATTCAGGATCATGCCCTCCACACCCGCCTCGCGCAGGGCCAGAGCCTCGGCTACCTTGGCCACGGCCATGTGGTCGACCCCCTCCTCCAGTAGCATCCGGCCCATCTCTATCAGACCGTGGCCGTAACCGTTCCCCTTGATCACTGCCATGATCGGACGACCCCTCACCCGGCTTCTGATGGCATCCAGATTGTATTTGAGCGCCCTATGGTCCAGCTCGATCCACGGATCAGGACCTGGATGCGTCTGATCGTGCGGCGGGAAGGACATTACGGGCGGAATAGCCCGGAAAGTGCTCGAAGCAGCCCCAAGCCCCACGGCGGCAAGGAATTCTCTTCTGTCGAGTTCAGACATTATCCAACGATTCTAAACCTCAACGGCCTCCAGCAACAGTTCCCCAATATCCTTCGTCTCCTCCACTGTTCCCGCAAGCATCATCTTACACTCGGGACACGCGGTGATGAGCACATCGACCCCTGTCTCCTCAATATGGGTCTTGCGGACCTGGTCGACCCTCTTTTCACCAGCCGCCTCAAGGGTGAAACCTGCGGCGCCGCCCCCACAGCAGTAGGAGCGGTCTCTATTTGGGGTGGTTTCAACCAGAGAGCTGCCAGCAGCCTTTATGAGTGAGCGGGGCTCGTTGAACACCCTTTCATACCGGCCAAGAAAGCACGGATCGTGATATGTCACTCTCCGGCCGCTGTCACCACCCGATCTCAGCTTCAGAGCACCACTGTCGATCAGCCCGGCGAACAGCTCGGAGTGGTGAACGACGTCGAGCACATATCCATCCGGAAAGTCCCGATACTCATGTCTCAGCGTGTTAAGGCAGTGGGGACACCCGGTGACGATCTTCCTGACACAGTGCTCCCTTAACTGCACACAGTTCTCCTCGGCCAGCATCTGGAACTGCATTTCCTCCCCCTGCTTACGGGAGTGATGGCCACAGCAATCCTCATTGGCCAGAACCCCATAGGAGATACCCGCTGCCTGAAGTAGCCTGTGAGTCGCTTTAACTGTATTCTTGAAGTCCGGGTTGTAAGACCAGACGCACCCCATCCAGAGCAGATACTCGGTTTTATCCTTCTCGAAAGCAGGTATGCCCAGCTCCTCGATCAGAGCCGACCGCACGTCCGGCGTTGCCGAGAACGGATTTGAGTAATTTCCAACCGCCTTGAGGAACTCTGTCGCTACTCCTCCGGTACCCATGGCTAAGGTCTGGGCGGCTTTGGAACCGGCGAGGAGCTGGGAGTGCTCTATCCCGACCGGACAGATATTCTCGCACGCCATGCAGCTCGTGCACTGGCCCAGGGCCTCTTCGGAAATAACCGTACCTATGACTGCATCATCAGGTTCGCCGGTAAAGAGCGCCTTCTGCCCGGCCTTGATGAAGTCTGCAGGCCGCAGTTCCTGGCCGGCGATGGCCGCCGGGCAGTTGTCCGTACACCTCTTACACTCCACACAGGCCAGCATATCGAGCCGAAGCTTCCATGGGATCGCGGAAAGAGTCTCGAGCCCGAGCAGTATCTCGTCTTCCGATTCAACCGACTCGAAGTCAAGATTCATCTTCGGTACATCCCAGAGATGGGACTTCCTGAGATACACAGCAACCGGTGCCAGGAAGATGTGACGGTGCTTGGAATGCAGGATGATTATGGGAAAAGCCAGGATGATCGCGGCATGAAGCCACCAGTCCACCCTCGTACTGAGAATATTCGTCCCGTACATGTCAATGTACGTGAGCATCAGCAGGATGATAAGCACAGCCACGAGACCCGATTCCAACGATTTGGGATCGGGGGAGATCTTGACCAGAACGAATCTTCGGAATGCCAGACCCGCCATCGAAAGAGCGCAGAAGATCGCTATGACCAGCACGAATGCACGGAAGGTCTGAAGGGAGTCGCCCAGGAGAGCGTGCAGATATCCGAGTCCGAATGGCTCCAGGAACATGTTGATTGTTTCAAGAACAAACAGAAGAAACGCTATGAAAACCGTTGTGTGGAGAAGTCCGACAACCGGCCTTCCTCCCACTACCCGCGCCTGAAAGAGCACCTCCCTTATCACCCGCAACACCCTGCGGCCGGGTTCATTAAGGCGTCCAGGGTCTTCCTGCCCCTTCCAGATGATCGAAAGTGGTCTGCTGGCCAGAAATGCGAAGACCGATACTGCGATGATGAAAAAGGAGAGGAAAAGATATTTCTCCAGTGTAGAGAATCCGGTCATGTCGAGACCTCCGGAGAATGCAGGGCGGGCAGGAAATAAATCGCCATAACTCCTTTTACAATCAACAGGGATGGTTTTCCACTTGAAACCTGAACTTTCAAACTCGAAACTCGGAAAGGTAGAGTTGCTAAGTGCACCGCTCCGTAATTATG
>JAGLTZ010000242.1 GCA_023135015.1 Candidatus Latescibacterota bacterium | reverse complement strand
TAAGGTACTCAGCGATCCTCTGCTGCGTTTCCACCTGGGTCTGCCACGCCCAGTCGCGGTTGAGGTCGAAGAGGTAGTGGTTCGGTCGGCCGCCAGGCCAGTCTGAACCGTGCTCCCACGCCTCGGGGCTGTCGTTGAATTCCATCCCCTTCCGCTTCTTGAAGCTGTGCACGTAGCGGTCGCGCCCGTCGGGATTCGAGAGAGGGTCGATCAGCACGACCAGCTCATCTAGGATCTTCCGTGTGACTGCATCGGTTCCAGCCGCGAGCTGGTAGACGGCCAGAATAGCGGCTTCCGTGCAGGCCGATTCGCTACCGTGTACGTTGTAGGAGAGCCACGCCACGGCAGGACTGTCCTCTATGATCGCATCGAGCCTTTCCTGCACAACCTGCCGGGGATCGGCGAGCATGGCCATGTTCTGCCGGATTTCGTCGAGTCGAGCATGGTTGGCCGGACTGGTGATGGTTAGCAGCAGCAGATCGCGGCCCTCGTTGGTCTTCCCGTAGGAGCCCACCTCAACCCGATCGCACACCTCCGCTACGGCCTCCAAATATGCCTGCATCATATAGTGGTAGGTGTAATCACTCCCGATCTGGTAGCCGAGGAACGATTCCGGCGTCGGAATGGATGGATCGTACGTCCCTCCCGGGAACCAATCGACCGGCTCGGAGGTCTGAGCCAGGATCCCACTCTGAAGGGCAAACATCAGAACAACAGAGGCAGTAATTTTTCGTCGCATGGAAGATTCCTCCACGGATGCGTAAGGGGCAGACGGCCACTCGGTAGCACACTAACCACTGTACCTTTTCTACAGCGCATAGTGTAAATAAATTCAAGCGTTGACCGTCAAATCCAGAGTGTTTGACGATGGTTGGAACAGAGATAGCAGCTCACCCGTCCTGCCCATTGGGTGATATAGCTTGTCTAGCAGTAAAGAAGGACACAGATCAGTTTTGAGCTGCAAACGCATTGTGCCCGAATATTGTCGGAATTCGGAGATAGCTTTTAAGGGACACTGAAACTGCGGGCCGGCCGGGCTCCGAAGGGAGCCCGTGTTCGGCCCTTGGCTTATTAGCCATCCGTCTTGAACCGGATGGAAGCAAGCCTGTGCCCGGAGTGGAAATTGACAGCTTCGGGACCGAAACAGGCCTTGTATGCGAGGTGATTATCTAGCAATGAAACCCTCTTCTGTCGACCGCAAGTCGATCGGGCAGTGGATAACACTTCTCGCAGTGGCAGGTATGGCCACTCTACTGATAGCCCAGCAGCAGGAGATCGACCGGCTCCGCGCATTCGCGGGCGCCCAGGCTGAGGTACTGCACCACCAGCAGCAATGGGCCACGAGAGCTGCTTCCCACCTCGAGATTCTGCACAGATATGATATCCCCTACCACTATCTGGAGGTCCTGGCCGACGTAAGTGAAGAGTACGACCTGGACCTGGAATTCATGGTGGGGCTTATGCAGGTGGAAAGTGCTTTCGACCCAAGCGCCATGAGCGACCAGGATGCATACGGACTCATGCAGGTCCGCTATCCCACTGCCCGGGAAATAGATCCGACTCTCGAGTCCTTCTGGCAGCTCTATGACCCCGATCGGAATATCCGCCTGGGTGCTGTATATTTCCGGCAGCTCCTGGACCGCTACAACGGGGACTACCGCATTGCCGCGGAGGCGTATAACCGGGGTCCAACCCGACTCGACGGGGATCTGCAGGCAAACCTCGATATTTCTGACAACTATTACAGGAGGATACGCGCAGCAGGCATTATCGATTAGCAACCATCCG
>JAGLTZ010000241.1 GCA_023135015.1 Candidatus Latescibacterota bacterium | reverse complement strand
GGAGCGTTTCTCCGACAGGCTCCTGGCGTATCGGTAACAGGGTCAGTGCCAAGGTACCAGGGGCCAGGTGCAAGTCAACAAGGAAGGGAATTTGTACCCTTCTGCTTGTATAATGTTCTTCCGAAAGCAACACTGTAGCGGTCATGCTGCTGGCGAATTTCCTTACAGACATACCAATGCGGTAGCTGGTCAGGTAAAGTGAGTCGGAAATCAATGTCTTCAAGGAATCGGATAGAGAACGGGCGTCTGGATCCCGGACCGGTCCGTCCCGGGGAGTATGTGGGACGGGTCCCCATTCAGGTGCGTTACGCCGAGACCGATGCGCAGGCCGTCGTATACCACTCGAATTTCCTTATCTATTTCGAGGTGGGCCGCACCGAATGGATGAAGGAATCGGGCATTCCCTACACTGTACTCGAGGAGCAGGGATATGCGCTGTTTGTGGCCGAATGCCACATCAGATACCTGAGACCGGCCTCTTATGATGACGAACTGACAATAGAAACCCGCCTGGCCGAATTGAGGACGCGCTCGTGTACTTTTTCGTACAGGGTTCTTCGTGAAGGGGAGAATGATCCGCTGGTTGAAGGGTGGACATCGCTGGTGTGTACAGGTGGGGACCGTCGTGCAGCCCCGCTTCCCGACGAACTCGCAGAGGCGATGCGCAAAATCGCAGACCTTTAACTATATTTCCTTGTTATGCATCGACTGAAAACAGACCTGCTATAAGTGCATCGTGGCTGAAGCCCTGGAACTGACCGGAGTCCGGGTTCACAACCTTAAGAACCTGAATCTCGTGCTGCCCCATCACCGGTTGATCGTGGTCACCGGTCCGTCGGGTTCGGGCAAATCGAGCCTCGCCTTCGATACCATCTATACGGAAGGGCAGCGGCGGTACACCGAATCACTGAATCCGTACGTGCGGCAGTTTCTTGAAAGGATGGAGAAGCCGGAGCTGGATACCGCTGCCGGGATAACACCTACGGTGGCGGTCGGCCGGACCCCGCCCCCCAGAAGCAGCCGGTCTACCGTGGCCACGATGACGGAGGTGGCCGACGTACTCCGCCTTCTCTTCAGCCGGCTTGGTACGGTGCTCTGCCAGGGATGCGGGGAGCCGGTAAGGCCCGATCCTCCGGGCCAGGTGACCGAACTGATCCGGGCGGAGTTGGATGCCGGTCAGTCCCCGCTCCTGGTTTCTGCTCCGCTTCCCATCACTGACTCGACTGAGGAAGCGAACTCGCGGCTGAGGGCTCTTCTGAAGGAGGGCTATCTACGGGTCTGGAGCGAGGATGGGATTGTGCGGCTGGATTCATGCGACTCCGATCTGTGCGCCGTTGCCGATCGGATGAGTGTCTCCGTTCCCTACCCGGAGCGGCCTGCGTTGATTATCGACAGGCTTACGGCCTCTGTTACGCGCAGCCGTATCAGGGAAGCGGTGGAGAACGCGTACAGGGAGGGTGGAGGTTATCTGGTCCTGCAGAAACCCGGCGGCGACAGAGAGCTGTTCACGGAGGGTTATGTATGCTCCACGTGCCTCAGAGAGGCACCCCAGCCCCGGCCGCAGCTTTTCTCATTCAACAGCCCTTACGGTGCCTGCCCGGCCTGCGAAGGGTTCGGTGCGCTGATAGCATATCTGCCCGATCTGGTTGTGCCGGATCCTACCAGAACACTCGAGGAAGGAGCGGTGGAACCGTGGACGAAGCCGGCATACAGGCGCTGGCATAGGCGATTTCTGGAGGCTGCTCCCGAGGCCGATCTCCGCCTCGACGTGCCGTGGGAGGACCTCGACCGGGCGGAACAGAAGCTCGTATGGGAGGGATTCGGGCGCTTCCGTGGTGTGGAAGGCTTCTTCCGGAAGCTGGAAAGAAAGAAGTACAAGGTTCACGTGCGGGTATTCATGGCACGCTACCGTTCGTACGTGACCTGTACGGAGTGCAGCGGTACCCGGCTCCGTCCGGAGGCGAGGGGGGTGGTTCTGGGAGGGGAGGACATGGGGACCTTATTATCCCACAGCATCTCAGATGTGAGGAAGTGGCTTGGATCACTGGAGCTCTCGGGGGAACGCGCTGCTGTCTTTGCCCCGATTCTGAGGGAAGCTGAATCGAGGCTGGAATACCTGGAGGAGGTAGGGGTCGGATACCTTACCCTCGACAGGCTCTCCCGGACCCTTTCAGGCGGCGAAGCGCAGAGGATCGCCCTGGCCTCGGTGATGGGAGCAGCATTGGTGGATACAACCTACATCCTGGATGAACCCAGTGTCGGACTTCATCCCAGGGATGTGGGCCGGCTGATCAGGATCGTGAAGCGCCTCCGCGACAGCGACAACACAGTGATAGTCGTGGAACATGACCGGGATTTCATAGAGTCGGCCGATCTGATTGTGGACCTGGGGCCGGGTGGTGGACGACAGGGGGGTGAGATCGTTTATCAGGGTACCGTTCACGGGCTGCTTGCAGGCGCCGATACAGCCACCAGCCGCTACCTGCAGGGCCGGATTGGGCCGGTGCGTCCACTGCGCAGGCGCCAGCCGCGCCAGGGGTGGCTCAAAATACTCGGTGCGGCCGAGCACAACCTGAGGGGGATTGATGTAGAGATACCGCGCGGCATGTTCACATGCATCACCGGCGTGTCCGGATCCGGCAAGTCGACCCTGATATATGACATCCTGAAACCATCGATCGAGCTGGCCCTGGGGCTGGAGCCTGCCCGCAGGCCTGGTAAACACCACTGCATTGAGGGATATGAAGGGCTGGACGGGCTGGAGAGCATCGAGCAGGGTCCACTGACCGCAAACCGGCGTAGCAATCCTGCCACCTATACAAAGGCGTGGGACGGAATCAGGAAGGCGTTCGCCGAAACCGAAGGGGCCAAACGGAGGGGGCTCAATGCGGGCGCCTTCTCTTTCAACATCAAAGGTGGGCGATGCCCGGAATGTCGCGGGGAGGGAACCGTCAGCGTGGATATGCAGTTTATGGCCGACGTTACGCTGCGCTGCGAAAGCTGTAATGGAAAACGCTTTACTCCGCGTGTGCTGGAGGTCCGGTACCGCGGCAAGAATATTGCTGATGTTCTGGACCTTACCGTTGACGGCGCGTTACAGTTCTTTCAAAGCCACCGAGGGGTTGTCCGTGCCCTGAAACCGCTCCAGCGGGTGGGACTTGGCTATCTGCGACTGGGGCAGCCTGCGCCTACGCTATCCGCCGGCGAGGCACAGCGGCTGAAACTCGCCACTCATCTGGGGCGCAGGGGCGGCGGGTCGAGACTCTATCTCTTTGATGAGCCCACCACCGGTCTGCATCGCACTGAAGTGTGTAGACTGGTGGACTGTATTGAGGAATTAGTGGAGCAGCGGCATACTGTAGTGGTGATTGAACACAATATGGACCTGGTCAGTAGAGCCGACTGGGTGATAGACCTCGGGCCCGAGGGTGGTGGGGACGGAGGGCGGATCGTGGCCTCGGGCCGTCCGGAAGAAGTAGCCGGAGAGCCCAACTCGTATACAGGGTGCGCGCTGAGAGGTGCGCTGGAGCGGCTGGGCGTAGATTAATAGATTCGGGGAAGGGACTGCTTTATGAGGAAAGGCGAGTCAGAAC
>JAGLTZ010000240.1 GCA_023135015.1 Candidatus Latescibacterota bacterium | reverse complement strand
CCGAGCCAGAGGAGGGCCACCGGCACAGCCGTGAAAGCGATCGCCGACATGGTCAGGCCGAGGGCGCGCAGAGCCGACTGCGACCATCCCCCGATCGCGTCGGCCGCCCGGTAGACAGTCGTATCCATGAAGTTCTTGGCTTTGTACCTGTCCTCGCGCGGCACCACGGTGTAGAGCGTTTCGCGCGCCGGGCGGGCAACGGCGTAGTTGGTGGCCCGCCGCAGGGTCTGGAAGACAACGAAGACGGCCAGCGTCTGCCAGACTCCCAGAGCGGTGAAACCCGCCACGCAGAAGATCGGCAGGATCGCCAGGGTCACCCCCACCCCCAGCAGCTTGATGATCCGCCCGGTGAGGAAGAGCTGGGCCAGAAGGGTCAGGGCATTCACGGCCACGTCGATGCGGGCGAAGAAGGCGGTCCTGAGCGCCCGGTCGACGAAGTGGGCGTCCACGATCACCGCCTGCTGCATGTAGAGGATCGTCGAGATGATCGGGAAGAGCAGCATGTAGGTGCAGATCCCAAGCAGGTAGGGGGAACGGATCAGGTTTGTGATCCCCGCCAGGATCGATCCGCCGAGTGGTTTCTCTTCCTCGGGTTCGCTCCCGGCCGACGGGCCCTCCTCCGGTGCCGCTGCTCTGGCATTTTTCACCCCGGACTCCGTCGGCAGGGCTCCGCGACTCTCATGAATCAGCCGGATCAGCCGCCGCATGGCGAAGACACCCCCCTGCAGGACCACGGCCGAGAGCAGCAGCAGGCTCACCGAGCCAATGGTGGTGGCCAGCAGGGCGGTGATACCGGAGCCGACGAGTCCCCCGAGGGTCCCCCCCACCCCGATGAAGCCGAAGAGACGCTTCCCCTGACCCGTCGTGAACAGATCGGTCATGACCGACCAGAAGACCGAAACGTTGAAGAGGCTGAAGACGGCGGTCCAGATGTAGAAGACCCGCCCGACCCAGATAGTGGCCGATTCGGAGACGAAGGCGAGGATGAGGGCGAAGAGCACCAGGTTGAGACTGAAGAAGCCGTAGGTCCAGGTCACCGCCCGGGTGCGCGGGAGCCTGGCCACCAGCGCGGCGAAGGGGGGATGTACCACCATCATGGCGATGAGCGTGCCGGTGAAGAGCCACGGGATGTTCCACACTCCCCCGGCCACACCCATTTCCTCGCGCACGGGTCGGACGATGTAGTAGGCGCATAGGACGAAGAAGAAGAACAGGCAGGAGCCCAGCAGGGCTTTCTTCTCCCCATCCCTGATCTCAACGATCCGCTGGATCAGAGACTTGCCCCCGACACCGGCAGCCGGTGCAGGTTCCATTCCGTCTCCGCCGGTCAGGCGTCGGGGTGGGCCGCGTGCCAGGCTTCGAGCACCTCGGCTTCACGTTCGGCGCTGAGCCCGGCCCGCATGTTCTCCTGTTTCTCCTGGGGCCGCGTCTTGTGCCACTCCACGGTATCGCGGGTCGTGACCGCCAGCGGCCGGAAGGTGAGCCCCTTCTCCAGCGCCCGGGCGATACTGAACCGGCTGAAACCCTCCATCCCCTCGACCTCGGGGAACCAGACCGGCATGTGCGACCAGGGACGTACCCCCTGCTCGGCGAGCCATTCGGCGTCGGCCCAGGTGAAGGTGGCATCCGAACCCAGGGCGTCCTTCATACCGGTGAGCATCTCCATCATCGGCATGGGCACCTCGGGACCGGTTGCGTTGTAGATGCCGAAGTACTGGTTCTCGGCCACCGTGATCATCCACTCCCCCAGGTCGCGGGCGTCGATGAACTGCACCACGTCGCTCCCGTCCCCCGGCGCCAGCACCTCGCCGCCGCGATCGACCCGCACCGGCCAGTAGGTGAAGCGGTCGGAGGGATCCATCGGGCCGACGATCAGCCCCGGGCGCACGACCGTGGTCCGGCCGGGGAAGGCCCTCTCGGCTTCCTGCTCCGAGAGCGCCTTGAGCGGCCCGTAGGTCGTCCCGGTCACCTGCTCGATGGTGGGGTCGTCGATGGTGAGCAGTTCGCCGGTTTCGTCCTGGTCGATGATCGAGTTGTCGGCGTAGACCGAGAGGGTCGAGACGAAGATGAAGTGGTCGGTGGCGTCCCTGAGCACCTCGCCGACGGTGCGCACCCAGCGCGGCAGGGTGGTCGGGTTGTCGATGACGACGTCCCACTCCCGGCCCCTGAGGGCCTCGAGGTCGTCGTTGCGATCCCCGATCAGTTTCTCCAGCTCGGGGAAGAGATGGGGATTGGTGCGCCCGCGGTTGAAGAGCGTGACGGTGTGACCGCGTTCCAGAGCGTATTCGACCTGGGGGGGGCCGATGAACCGTGTGCCGCCGAGGATGAGGATCCGCAGGGGATTGCGGGCGGGACGGACCCGGTCGCCGGAGCCGCTGCACCCCACTACTCTGAGCACCAGGGCTCCGCCGGCCATGGCCGTGGTCTGTACGAAACGCCGTCTGGTCGTGAGCATCACTTCATCCTCTTGCAGGGGGGAGAGCCAGCCTCTTCGGACCGGTGAGAAAGTAACCGCCCGCCGGGAGCCGTACAAGTGCTCTTCTCAGGCGGGCAGGCGTCGAAGAAGCTCCGCACTTCTCACTCCGGCGTCGGCCGCGGGACTACGAAACCCGGTGAGAAATCCAGGTCAGTCAACAGTATTGGGGCTAGATTTTTCCTGGTACCCTGCCCCAGCAAATACCCTCCGGGATGCTATTCAAGTCCAAGGCTTATTCGGATGCCCGGCTACATCTTGCCGCGGCGCAGAATGGAGACCAGGAGCCAGAAGCCCATCAGACCGGCCACCAGAAAACCCCCCAAGCCAATGATCGGGATCTCATTCCATGTGGGCGGAATTCCCGAAAGCACGACAAGGGCGGAGCCCACGACAAGCGAGGCCAGCACAATGGCAAAGGCAATGCGGTTACTGATCCGTTCGTGGGTAGAAAGCATTGGATCAAGCCCAAGATGTTCGAATATGATCTTTGCGCGACCGGATTTTACCTGCCCAAGAATTTCCCGAAGTTCCCCGGGGATCTCCTTCAAGAGGTGCAGGAATTCGGCCCCGGATTCAATCATGTCACCGGCGACACGACGGGGATGAATGCGCTCCAAGCGGATCTTCCGGATGAATGGAGCCGCCTCCCTTGCTGCGTCGAAATCCGGATACAAGGTACGACCGAGTGCCTCCACCGTGCTCAATGCTTTCAGCATGAGGAAAAGATCCGGGGGAACACGGAGCCGATGCCTTGACGCCATGTTCAGCGCTTGTTGCAGGATCTTGCCGATTTCTAGCTCCTTCAAGGGACGATAGAAGTATTGATCTATGAAGTCAGCTACATCTCGTTCCAAGGAATGACGGTCCGGTTCCTCATCCCACCGGGTGAGTGCGAGCAAGGCATCGGTGGTTCTTGCCTCGTCACGTTTT
>JAGLTZ010000024.1 GCA_023135015.1 Candidatus Latescibacterota bacterium | reverse complement strand
TTGCTACGTGACATGACACTAGGAGGGCTTTCCACTTACAATCGATACCACGGAGCAGGACAGATGAAACCCAACCTCAGGATAGTGATGAGTCTCGCAGCTGCGGGATTGATCGGATTACAGCACGGCGGTGAGGTCTCCGCCCAGCAGCCTCTCACCCCGGAGCCGGTTTACGACAGTGCCGCCGGGACGTTCATTTCGGTCGAAGAACTGATCGAGCGCCTGACCGGGGCCGATGTGGTATATGTGGGTGAGACTCATACCAACTACGCCCACCACCTTGCACAGCTCGATATCCTGAAAGGGCTTCACGCCTCCAACCCGAGGCTGGTCATGGGATGGGAGATGTTCCACTCCAGCCAGCAGCCGCTTCTGGATGCCTATACGGGAGGATGGCTGCCGGAGGTGGAATGGCTGGACGCCATCTACTGGAAACAGACCTGGGGACACCCTTACTCCTACTACAGGCCGCTGCTCGATTACGCCCGTGATAATGGAGTCCGGGTATTTGGATTGAACGCCCCCAGGGCTGTTGTCCGGGGCGTACGCACCCTGGGCAGGGAGGGGATGACGGAAGATCTCGCCTACTGGCTTCCGGCAGGTTTCTGGGATCGGATCCATATAGACACAGAGAAACCTTACGAAGAGTGGTTTATGGAGAATGCGCGGCACTCGGAGGATATGACCGACGATATGATGAAGCTGATGTTCTGCAGCCAGACTGCGTGGAATGAGATAATGGCCTGGAACATTGTGAAAGCTTTCAACGTGATACCCGATCCCGGGGTGCAGGTGCTGGTAATAGTTGGGAGCGGCCACGCCATCTTCGGGCAGGGCATTCCAACGCGGGTTGCCCTTCTCAGAAGCGACTTCAAACAGGTCGTTGTGATGCCATACACTTCTGATCGTGTCATGCCTCTGGACGAGATTCTTGAAGAGGAGATGGGTCTGGAAGGAGATTACATCTGGTTCGTTCCTCCGGCCGGGGACCCGCCGGACCTGGAGAGACCAGGACCGCCGGAGGATCCACCCCCTTCCCACAGGCCCTGATATGTGTCTATCCGGAAACACCGGATGGGCACTGTAGAGGTTTCCGGACGGGGACCAATTCTGATCTGAAACCATATTTATTCACGCCGACATGACCTTCTCCGAAGATCGCACAGAACAGAACGGAGATAGGGGCACATTGAATAAGCGGCAGGCGTCCGAGCAGATAGATCGGTTGCGAGAGCAGATCCGCCACCACAACTACCGCTACTATGTGCTGAACGATCCCCAGATACTCGACTCTGAATACGACGTGCTGTTCCGACGTCTGCAGGAGTTCGAGGATGCCTGGCCGGATCTGGTGACCCAGGACAGCCCTACACAACGCGTGGGTGCGGAACCGGCTGATGAGTTTGCCACCTACCGGCATGCCATTGCGATGCTCAGTCTGGCTAATGCCTTCGACCTGGATGAGGTAAAGGAGTGGCAGGGCCGGGTCTACCGGGGTCTGGGTTTTGCAGGGCCCGGTGAGGACGAGACTGACCCGACTCTCGATAGAGTGAGCTATGTCGCGGAGCCGAAATTCGACGGGGCCGCCATCGAGCTGGTATACGAAGGTGGGTTGCTGCAGGTCGGCGCAACCAGGGGGGACGGGGAGACGGGCGAAGATATCACGGGCAATGTCAGGACGATAAGGAATGTCCCACTCAGCCTGGGCCAGGTTTCAGACAATGCAAGGTCTGTTCCCTCTATCCTGGAAGTCAGGGGGGAGGTCCTGATGCTCCGTGACGACTTTGCTGTTCTGAACCGCCGGCGCAGTGAGGCTGGGGAGCCTGAGTTTGCCAACCCCCGTAACGCCGCTGCCGGCTCGCTTCGCCAGCTTGACCCCAGGGTCACCGCCGCCCGCCCGCTCCTCTTCTATGCTCATGGTGTCGGGCGTGTGGAGGGGCTGACGGGCAGGCCCTTCAGCCGTCACAGCGAGGTGCTTGAAGCTCTGGCAGGGTGGGGTTTCCGCACCCCAGACCGCTGCCTGATTGCCGACCGCCTCGATGAGGTTCAGGCATTCTACGAGGAGCTGGTCCAGGAACGTGATACCAGGCCTTACGAGGCTGATGGTGTAGTGGTAAAGGTCGATGACCTGGAACTTCGGGCGTCACTGGGCCAGGTCAGCCGCTCGCCCCGCTGGGCGATCGCCTACAAG
>JAGLTZ010000239.1 GCA_023135015.1 Candidatus Latescibacterota bacterium | reverse complement strand
ACGCGGCCCATCATGCCGAAGTCCAAGTAACAGATGATGTCATTTGGAAGGATGAAGACGTTGCCTGGATGTGGATCGGCGTGGAAGAAACCGTGCACGAATATCTGTTCCATGATGAGATTGAAGCCCCGGCGGGTGACCAGTTGACGATCGATTCGTTCTCTCTCCAGGCGGGGGAGATCCGAGCCTTTGATGCCATCCACGTATTCCATGGTGAGAACTCGTGTGCTTGTGAGTTCCCTATGGACTTTCGGCACATAGATGGTCTGATCACCAGCAAATTGTGAGGCGAAGCGTTCCATGTGGGCGGCCTCGATGGTGTAGTCGAGCTCTTTCTCCAGCGTGCGGGCGAATTCCTGAACCACTTTGGTCGGGCGATGGATATCCCAGCCCTCCAGATGTTTCTCCATCAAGGTGGCGAGGTGCAGCATGATCTCGAAATCGATCTCAATAGTCGTTCGGATGTCTGGCCGCTGGACCTTGACGACCACGTCCTCGTTATTGACAAGACGCGCCCGATGTACCTGCCCGAGAGAGGCTGAGGCTAGGGGAGTCTCCTCGAAATCCAGAAAAATCTTCTCGAGGCGCGAACCGAGTTCTTCCTCAATAGTTTCCTTCGCGTTTTGGTAGGAGAACGGTTGTACGTCATCCTGGAGTTTTCCCAACTCGTTGATGAACTCAACGGGGAGGAGATCCGGACGCGTTGAGAGAATCTGACCTAACTTGACAAAGGTCGGCCCGAGTTCCTCCAAGGCCATCTTGATCCGCTTGGCACGGGAGAGGGATTCAATTCTTTCGTGTCGCTTACGAGAGATCATCCTCAGGCCAAGATCCAAGTATTGCTCGATCTTCAGGACGTCCAGCACATCCCCAAAGCCGTATTTGAACAGTATGGTGACGATCTGACGATAGCGTTGGACATGACGGTAAGTGCGCCCAATGATGCCTATCTTACGGATCACCCCGTCGTCTTCCTTTCCCGGCTAAGGATTTGCGAAAATCTCTACTCCGATTTGTTTCCCTTTGTGCCTTCAAGCCGGTCGATCCTCTTGACGAGCTCGGCAATGTCTTTCTTGGTGACCACATTTAGCTTCTCGACAGCGTCCTGCACCAACTTATGCACCTTGGACTCCATGTCCTTCTGAGCCTGCTCCGACTTTCTGAGCAAATCATCAACCAGCTCTTTCCCTTCCTTTTGCGTGAGTTCCCCCTTTTCCACCAGTTCCCTGCCGAGTTTCTGAACCTCCTCCTTGGTCACTACTGCGAGGCCAATGCCTGTCAATAGGGTCTTTTTGATGAGCTCAAACATGACGATACTCCCTTTCTGTCAATAACACATGCCGACGCCTGCGCCCATCTGTCTGGTAAACGCCACGCAGCACGAGCCGAACAACACAACGCACAACTCGAATACTATGAACAGTATCGTTTCTGGTTTTTCAGGAACGGCATTCCGTCTTCCTTTTATGCGGCACCCCTTTGGCGCTTCTTCTCATTCCCGAGATAGCTCCTATTGCAATAACCGCTGCTCCAGTGCTCAGTTCCTTGGCCCCATCGGCAGCGCTATGGATTGCTCTGCGAGTGAGATCGACAGTCTTGTGTCTTGCATCCTCGCCGGATTTCTCGAGTTGGTCGGTTACGGTGCCAGCGGTCGATGGTGGTGAAGCGGTGGTTCCACGTGTCGCATGCATCACCGCCCTCGAGATCTCCTTAGCGTGTCTGCCGGCGCCCGCAAGCACCTCCGACGGCAGGGATCGGACATGAGGCGAGCCAGCGTATGGGTCTCCCTCCGCTCTTTCCCGGTCATGCTCCTGTCTTTCATTCCAGATGGGATCCATAAGCGAGGCGATCTCCTTCCCATAATGACGCATTCCTTCATAGTACGATTCATCGTGCAAGGCGATGGCAGCCTCTTCGTTAATAGGCTGGGCTCCACTTTCGAGAACAGCGTCTTTCAGAATATCGACATGATCCCGAATCACGCAAGGGCATAGCCAGTCCTGAGTCAATTCAGCAGGCTGTGCATATCCGTACTGATCCTGCCAGGCGCGAATGCGCCTGAACAGCGGGGAGTTCAGCGCATCATTGAGAATTTCGCCTCGTCTGTATATGTCATAGATATTGTCGGTGGCGTACGGCACAAACGCACACGGCGCAATGTTCCCATTCCAGTCGATGTAGAAATATCCCCCGCCACGGCCTGCGCTGATGCAGCCATTGCTCGCAGCACCGCTATTCCAGAAGTCCGCCAGGAAGACTTTCTTCTCTTTGACCAATCGCCGCATTCGATGCAACATCTCGACGCGTTGCTGGGGGGGAACCATGAGGTCTAGTGATTGCCCCCGCCCAATAGGCATGTATTGGAAGAGCCAGCCATAAACTGCCCCCTCCTGAAGGAAGTAGAAGTCCGCAAAACGATCACTCGTGATGATTTCCCAGTTGTGCCGATTAGGTGTGGCCGATACGCCGAATGGCACTCCGTGTTTGCGCAGACAATCAAAGGCACTCATGATGCGCTGGTAGGTCCCCTTGCCTCTTCTTGCATCGGTCTCCTTCTCAAAGCCTTCCACGGATATCGCGGGGCTGATATTCCCCAGCTCCGCCATATGTTTTGCCACGTCATCGGTAATCAAGGTTGCGTTTGTATAGACCATGAATGTGTCGGAGGAGTGTTTTTCGACCATATCAAGGAGCCCATAGTCGCCATCGCGCCACAGGAACGGTTCGCCACCTGAAATCACGGTAAAATGGGATTCCCAAAGCTCGCGTTTTTCTCTGAGAATCCTGTCGAATGTCTCAAAGTCCAAACTGGCGTGATTCCCAGGGTCGCTTGCCGCGTAGCAACCTATGCACCTCAGATTGCATTTTCCAGTTGGGCTCACCAGTACGAAGAATGGAGGCACGAATCCCAGGGATTGGGCGGCATTCTTCTGGCCTTTGACTACGACGTTGTCAAGGAAGACGTTCAACATCCGACCCAATACATGTTTCGATATGATGTCCTGCTCGATGGCCCGATCAAAGCCGTGGAGCAAGGCCACAAGATAGGCGTGCTTGTCCTCCTGTACATGCCTGGGACGATTGTCTGGACCATTCTCCACTATCTTTTGATATGTCTTGTGGTCAAGAGCATACATTGCCTGGTTTCTGATTATTCTCTCCCGCAGCATGAGGTTACCAAGTGCCCGGAAGGATCCCTGCCTTAGAACGGTCTGAATATTCATTTCCCACACTCTCTTTTCCCCTTTTGAAGTTCATGCATGGACCAAGATCCTCAATTGTCGCCAATCCATTCCTGAAACCTGAGGAACCTCGAGTCATTCATTTGGCCAGGACGCCCCGCAAGAACATGTCCAGGATAATTGGCGCGTTCTTTTCGTATGGGTGACGTTCCGGATCATCCAGCCATCGCAAGAGAAATGCATTTGTCACCCAGTCGAAGGCCACCGCCATGTAATGAGGATCCAGGTTGCGAAAAAAGCCTTGACGGATTCCTGCTTTGAATACTGAGGTAAGCTCCTCTATTACTTCGTGATACAGCTTGCGAATGTCATCATCGAGCCCTGCTTCGATATTGAAACTCGTTCCTTGTGTTTCGCCGAAATAGAGGCGGAGTACCGCAACGTTGTCTGCAAACACCGTTGTCTTGGCATCAACGAACTGCCTCAGCGTAGCCAACAGATCATCCTTTTCGCTCAATGCTCCCTCGAGCTCCCTGTGATATTCTTTGGCCTTGTTCATCATCAAGGCCTTGTAGAGATCCTCCTTGTTCTTGAAAAATTTGTAGAGAGTTCCGATGGCGAACTCCGCTTTCGCGGCGATCTCGTGCATAGACACATTGTGGTAGCCCTTCTCCGAGAAGAGCTCTAAGGCTGCCGAGAACATCTCGCCCCGACGTATGAGTCTCTCTCTTTCCTTTCTTGAGAGAATTTGCATAGCCATTTAACACCTCCCTGAATATGGCTGCGGCAGGGTTGGATTCACATAGGAGAAGAATCTGACGTCACAATATACAAGATGACGTCAGATTGTCAAGCAAAGGAGCCCTGATTCCCGAAGGAGAGCCCCTTGTCCCTCCTGAATGCAACGAGATACATGCGTTGCCGCTTGCTCCCGGGTGACCTTGCGGGCCATGGAATCGGGAGGAACGATCTTTCCCGTGCAGCCAACCGGACGGTGCTCAACTACTGCCAGATGCTCCTTGGTACCGAGGTTACCCCTGGCCTTATCATCGCCAGGCACACCTTTGGTGATGGTCATCCTGGTACCAGAGTGAATTGGCGATATGCAGTATGATTACGAGCACCGGCATAGGTCACCGCGAGCGATCCCAGATCAATCTGCTGGGCTGCAGAGTCCAGAGAGTTGACAGACTCGTATAGGCTCCATATCGGCAGCAGCGATCAGCTTCACGGTGTAATCGGTGCGAAGGCGGTCGAACTCGTTCAGGTCCTTTCAAACCTCATTAAAGGCAGACATACCGCCTTCTCCAGGAAACCTGCAAAGAGATACCGGGCATCAACACCCTCATCCCTTTCCCGGGCACACGGATATTTGATCAACTTGATAGAGAAAAACGTTTGCTGCACAAGGACTGGACCCACTACGATACATCTGGGGGGTACGTAGTCTATCAGCTGAAAAAAATCAGCTTCCTATACCTTACTTCCCTTCTTCCTTATCTTTGAAGTGCTCTGCATACCAGCCCAGGATGCGATTCCAGAAGTCTTTATACTCCTCGAGACTGTTCGGCGGGCTGTGACCTCCGTCTGCATAGTGTACCCAGACCACCTCCTTGCCCAAGCGCCGCATCGTGTAGTACATCTCCATCGACTGACGGGCCGGAACGTTGTAATCGAGATCACCCGTGATAAGCATCAGCGGGGTCTCTATCCGGTCGGCGAACATAATGGCGGAGTGCTCGATATACCTCTCCGGGTATTCCCACAGTGAACCACCGATCCTGTCCTGTCCCCACTCAGGCGCCTGGATGTTCCGTATGCCAAGCCTCGGGCTGTCTCCATAGAAGCTGATCATGTTGACCTTGCCGGAGATGTTTATCGCGGCGGCGAATCTGGGAGTCTGGGTGATCAGCAGTGCCGTGGCGTATCCGCCGTAGCTCGTTCCGTGCACGCCGAGCTTATCGGGATCCACCAGTCCCCGTTCGATCAGTTTATTGATCCCTGCAGTTATCCCCTTTACCCATGCTTCACCCGGGTACCCATTTACCAGGTTCACCGAGGGACGGAAGCCGAAGTACCCCGCGTTGGTTATAATGTTCATATTGGAGTGAAAGCCGTTGTCGAAAAACGTTTCATATATCTCGCACACCAGCGGGTACTTTTTGCCCTCCTCGTAATCCACTGGATAGTACAGGATGCCGTAGAGCTCTTCTCCGTCCACATCCATGTATTTGACCAGTTCGCTCCGCGTCAGCTTCCGGTTGGCGATCCAGGGATTGAGATCGGTCAGTCTTACCGGATTGCGGAAGTTCGCGTCTACCCGGTAGAGCTCGTTGGGGCTGTCTCCATCGGAGAACAGGTAGTAGAAGGCAGAACCATCCTCGGTCAACCTCCACGAACGGTAGAGGTTACCGTCCCGAACCAGATCTTCCATCTGGCGGTTCTGAAGATCGTATCGCAGAAGCCCCCTCTCCCAGCGATCGCGTGCGGAAGTAGTCAGATAGAGGTATCTGCCATCGGGGCTCCACGCTGTCAGACTGATCCTGGGACGTTCATCCTCCTCACCTTCAAATGTATAGACACGTTCCACCTCACTGGTAGAGAGGTCGACCAGCCAGTAGCCCTTGCTGCTGCTGCAGAGGATACTCCGGCCGTCGGGGCTGAACCTCATAATCGAGAACTTGACTCTGCTTGTGTCCGGTTCATCATAGTAGGGTCTCCCATCACCCGTAAGATTACGTCCCTCCTCTTCCATCACCGATCGCAGGAAGACATCCCCCTCTTCCACACAGGCGTAGCTGTCACCCGCTTCGTTCCAAGTCACCCTTATTCTCTCATCTCTCCGTTCGATAAGTACCTGCCGATCGAGACTCTGCAGGTCGAGCATGGAAAGTTCGTACTCCGATCCCCCCGTGCGGGCATAGACGGTTTCGAGTGGATAGTTCTCCATATAGGTGATAAAAGACCCGTCCTCCGAGAGCCGTATCGATCCCCAGTTGCCCTCAGGCAGCAGTTCGGTGACCTCCCCCCTTCCAAAATCGACGATGGCCGGTATCGAAAGCACTGCTGTGGTGTCTATGGCGTCCCACTTCAGGAAGGGTTCACTCGAATCGTTGACGATGATTGGACCCTCGGTTATTGCCAGGAATTCGTTTCTGGCTCTCTCCTTCCATCCTTCCTCTCTAAGTGAGATCAATACCCCGCTGCCATCGGGCAGCCAGGTCA
>JAGLTZ010000238.1 GCA_023135015.1 Candidatus Latescibacterota bacterium | reverse complement strand
TACCTGCTGGCCGCGGCAATATCCCTGGTACCTTTCGGCAGGCTGGCTGACATCTATGGACGAAAGAGAGTCTTCACCTACGGAATAGTGGTTTTCACAATTTCTTCCTTCCTTTCAGCCATCGCAGCCTCGGCTCCAATGTTGATTATCTACAGGGTGTTACAGGGTATCGGCAGTGCAATGATCTTCGCCACAGGGATAGCTATCCTGATCTCCGTATTCCCCCTAGGAGAAAGAGGCAGAGTACTGGGAATCACTGTGGCGTCGGTTTATACCGGTCTCTCGCTGGGACCGTTCCTGGGAGGATTCCTTACTCAATACTTCACATGGAGGAGCGTTTTCCTCGTAACTGTTCCAATCGGTCTGTCAGTTACTCTCCTGACCATCTGGAAACTGAAGTCGGAATGGGCCGAAGCTGAAGGTGAAAAGTTCGATTTCACAGGCTCATTCATCTACGGCATATCTCTGATCGGGATCATGTACGGCATATCTCTTCTGCCGTCCACACTAAGTCTCTGGCTTATCACTATCAGCATAGCAGGTCTTTCTATTTTCATAGTGTGGGAAAGCCGCATCGAGCATCCTGTTCTCCAGGTGGACCTCTTCCGGGTTAACCGGGTGTTCGCTTTCTCGAATCTGGCTGCACTTATCAACTACAGTGCGACCTTTGCTGTGACTTTTCTTTTGAGTCTTTATCTGCAGTATATTCGGGCATTGAGTCCCCAGGGTGCCGGATTGATCCTCGTATCGCAGCCTATCGTAATGGCCGCTTTTTCACCAATGGCTGGAAAACTGTCCGACAGGATCGAACCCCGGGTTGTGGCATCGCTCGGTATGACTGTCACCACGGTCGGGCTCGTGCTTTTTGCGACTATTTCAGCCGATTCGAGTAGAGGATTCATAATAGGTGGATTGATCCTGCTCGGTTTCGGTTTTGCTCTTTTTTCCTCCCCCAACACCAACGCCATTATGAGCTCGGTTGAAAAGAGATACTACGGGATCGCTTCGGGATCAGTGGGAACGATGCGTCTTCTCGGACAGATGTTCAGCATGGGGATCGTAACTCTGATATTCACCATGAATATCGGGAAGGTTCAGATAACACCCAATAACTTTCCAGCCTTCATAACCAGTGTGAGAATGGCTTTCATCATTTTCTCGTGTCTCTGTGCGGTAGGTATCTTTGCCTCTCTGGCGAGAGGCAGGATGCTGACGAACACACTGAAACTGGACACAGACACCGGATCACCCTCCGACCGATCCTGCGGATAAGTCTATCCACTCTACCCTATATTTTATTCTAAAGGTTGAAAATCCCCTTGGGTAAATCTCTGTGCGGTTTCGTGTACTGCCCCTAGCACCAGTGTTCTCCTGATTTCGACCTATCTCCCCTCTCCACCTTTCAGGATGCTTTCAGGGATTAGCTGGCCGGGCATCTCCACATCTGTATTGACCGATGTAATCCACCACCGTCCCTCGTGGAAGGCGAGCTGTATGCTGTCCACCCCCCTCTGGCGTGGGCCGGGCTCATCGGGCTGGATGCGGATCTCATAGACGACATAGGAATGGGCAATACGTCCAAAGGAGGTCGTCTCGTGCCGGCCCAGCCGCTCGTGGAAGCCGGTCTGCTTCATGTTGTACTGCTCAATATCGTCCTTGAAGAACTGGACGAAGCCCTCCAGGGAATATGGACGGAAGGCCGTCGTACCCCTGAGCGGAGGCTGAAAGAAGACGGCATCAGTGTGACAGAGCATCCGTACGCGATCCCAGTCGGGCTCGTTTCCCGGACTGAACGAAACCGCCCGGTAGAGATCGACGAGCACATTCTCGATCTGCGTATAGTCCCCAGAGTACTGCCGCCAGGGTTCCTGTCCCAGGGCCGGGCGTGTGAATACTTGCGCAGCCAGCACAAAGGCAAAACAGAGGGCAGCCACTCCCATAGCGAACCGTGACACGTGTATCATTCGGAACCTCTTTCGTTAATTGGGCCGACAGCACCCAGACTTCGATAAGAAAGGTAACATGTTTGTGCTTGTCGACGAGGATACCGCTTTGGACAGTATTGTCAGGGTGGAAGAGCCATCGAACCATGCTGTAGTATTTGTCCGCGGGTACTGACCCTACGGCTGGGGCGACCTTCTTTATGGAGGATGTTATGACCGAATCGATTGATAGAAGATGCTTTCTGCGTGATGTAGTCCTGGGCTCGGCGGCACTTTCAATGCCTTCCGTATTGTCCTCATGCGCACGGGCCGGGCATCTGCCTAACTTTGTGGTAATCTTCACCGACGACCAGGGCTATGCCGACGTGGGATGCTTCGGAGCGCGAGGGTTTGAGACACCCAACCTCGACCGCATGGCCGCCGAAGGGATGCGTTTCACCGATTTCTATGCCACCCAGGCTGTATGCAGCGCCTCGCGTGCGGCCCTGCTCACCGGGTGTTACGCCAACCGTATAGGTATTCGCGGCGCCCTGGGCCCGCGGTCGCAGGTCGGCATCAGCGACGGGGAGTTGACCATTGCCGAGGTTCTTAAGCAGAGGGGTTATGTATGCGGTATCTTTGGAAAGTGGCACCTGGGGCATCACAGGATGTTTCTGCCACTCCAGCACGGATTCGATGAGTACTTCGGCCTGCCCTATTCCAACGACATGTGGCCCAGGGACTATCTCTGCAACCCCGTATCGGAAGGTAGAAAAGCGGAGTATCCACCGCTGCCGCTGATTGACGGCAACGAGAAAGTGGGCGAAATAGAGACGCTTGAGGACCAGAACACTCTCACCACGCTCTATACGCAGCGCGCGGTCGCGTTCATCGAGAAGCACAGGACCGATCCGTTTTTCCTGTATGTTCCTCACTCCATGCCGCATGTGCCGCTGGGCGTGTCGGAGAAGTTCAGGGGAACGAGTGAGCAGGGAATGTACGGAGATGTGATGATGGAGATCGACTGGTCGGTCGGCCAGATCCTCCAGGCTCTAGAAGACAACGGAGTGGACCGGAACACGCTGGTGGTGTTCACCTCCGACAACGGGCCCTGGCTCAACTTCGGCAATCATGCCGGCAGCGCCCTGCCTCTGCGCGAGGGCAAGGGCACCACGTGGGACGGCGGGCAGCGCGAGCCGTGCATCATGCGCTGGCCCCGGCGCATTCGGGCAGGCAGCGAGTGCGACAAACTCGCCACGACCATGGACCTTCTGCCGACCTTTGCCGCCCTGGCGGGAGCACCACTGCCCGGCCATAGAATCGATGGTGTGAACATCCTGCCCCTGCTGGAAGGGGACCCGGGTGCCAATCCGCGCGATCACTTTTTCTTCTACTACACACACCCGGCCGGTTTCCAGCTGCAGGCCGTAAGGCAGGGTAAATGGAAGCTTCACTTCCCGCACAATTACCGGACACTGGGCGGCCGGCCCGGAGGACAGGGCGGGCTTTCTGTCCCCTATGAGCAGGCCAGCACCGGGCTGGAGTTGTATGACCTTGAGAAGGATATCGGAGAGACTACTAATGTCGCCGACAGGTATCCTCAGGTAGTTGCGCACCTTCAGGCTCTGGCTGAACAGGCCCGTGAAGACCTGGGCGATATGGAACGGGAGGGTACCGGGGTCAGGCCGGCTGGCCACACACGACATTCTTAGGAGCCTGTCGGAGAAACGCTCCTAAAACCCGGTCACATAGCGCATCCAGAGGGTGTCTCCGGCATCCCACATCCTGTCCACGACCGCCCGGGCAAAGTCATTGGAGTAGTCGTTCAGGAACTCGATCGCCTGCTGCGGATCCTCACGGTAGAGCTCCAGCGCCCGTTGTTCGATAAGGGGAAGTTCGGCAAACGCCCTGTCCAGGAGCTCATTGCGCACACCCAGGATGATGTCCTTGTCCCTCTGATATGTTATCTGCGCCAGCCGGCATGCCCGGTGGAACGCCCATGCCGCACAGTCCCGCCGGAACCTGTGTTTGGCGCTCACCGCGAAATCGGGCGGCAGCTCGTATGTGCCGGCGAAGATCGGGATCCTGGGAATGAGAGCGGGGCAGTCGAACCCGAGCCAGAGGACACCGCCGATCGGATCGGGCAGCCAGTCCCGTGCCTGGATGACTGTCGAATAGGCGGCCGAGTTGACGCTGACGGTCCTTACCCGCCTGACTGTATTCGGCTTGATCGCGTTGAAAAGATTAATCGTCGACCGGCTCATCCACGGGTTGGCGACAGGACTCAGCTCCATCTCGCCCCTCCTTCTGTCCGTCACCTTCAGGTTCTGCAGCATATCGAACTCGCTGCCCTCGTAGGTAGCGCCCAGGAGGTCCATGATGTCCCGGACCGACACCTTCCGGTCGGGCTTTACCGAGAGGGGGAGCTCCTCGGCATCAAAACGAAGGTCGAGTGATGGAGCGAGCCGGCTCAGAACCCAGTACTCCCTGTATGAGAAGGGCTTACGGCCGTTATAGACCCTCCACATCTTGAACGGCTCGCCGCCCACCGGATCCCACCAGCCCATCTCCTCGGCCAGAGAGAAGACATTGTCGGATGCCATGCAGTTCTCAGAGTCAGACGGATCGATTTCGGCGATCCTGGAGATGTTTGCGGAGATGGCCACATGGTCGTCGGGAATCCGCACCGCCGCCCATACGGCGCCCTTCCTGTCCTCACCGGGGCCGAAGATTTCGAAGAACCAGGCCTCTTCGGGGTCTATGACCGTCAGGCATTCGCCGGTGTCGATATAGCCATATTCCTCAGCCAGCTCCCCCATCATCCGGATCGCTTCCCGGGCTGTCTTCGTTCGCGCCATCACGATCTTCTGGAGCTCCTCGATCGAGAAGATCCCCTCTGAGGATCTCAGTTTCCGCCTCTGCCCGATGGTCGTCTCCCCCATGGCGAGCTGGTGTTCATTGATGCAGGGGTAGACCGTGTGGACGAACTGATAGGTCTCGGGAGCCTGCGGGATCTCGCCCAGTGCTTCGAGGCCCCTCAAGTCACCCACGAACTCGGTCCGCTTGATCCGTTTGTTCCAGACCGGGACCGTCTCGCCCTCCTCATGCGAAGCATGCCGGACGATCTCGACCCAGTTGCGGCTGCCGCCGTCGCACGTATGGGAAGTGATCGTGGAACCGTCTGTAGTAGCCAGGCGGCCTGCGATGATGCTGGTACATCCATCCGGTATCTCTTCGCCTGCGGAAGAGAGTGTCTTGGAGTGCGTGACTATCGAGATTGTCAGACAGCCGGCGGCCAGCAGGAGTGCCGCCAATGCCAGCCTTACTGCTGTGGGAAACCTGCCGAAGAGTCGCATCAGTACTTTTCTCCCTCCACGAAGTTTGGCTGTAAACCAAAATGCCTCTGGACACAATAACGGTATATCGGGCTACTTTAAACCAGTGTGGAAAGTAACCAGGTGTCATGTCACGTAGCAAATGTCGGCACCGAGAGTGACGCCGTGCTTGACCGGCAAGGCGTGGCGACGAGGCATAGCGGTGGCTATGGCGAGGAGACGCAACGCAGCCGGTCGGGATACGGCGCCGCTCGAATGCCATGGTTGTTGCGTGACAGGGCACTAGGACCGGATGATCAGGGAATACCCGCGGATCTTATCCAGGAGACGATCGTGAAAAGACTCACCTTTCTTACGGCACTGCTGCTCACCTTCATCTGCCACCCCGCTCTGCGGGCACAGACCCAGGACCCATCCCTTCTTACCATCGACAGGATATTCAACTCCTCCGAATTCCGATCTGACGGGTTCGGGCCGGCACGCTGGCTGAGGGATGGCTCGGGTTATACGACCCTCGAGAGGTCGGCGGACACAGGGGGCGGAGTGGATATCGTGCGATACGATCCTGAGACCGGGGACCGCGAGATCCTGGTACCGGCGTCGCTGCTGGTGCCCCCGGGGGGGTCGAGACCCCTCGGGATCTCCGACTACTCCTGGTCATGGGACGGCAGGCTGCTCCTGATATTCACAAACACCAGGCGCGTATGGCGGCAGAACACGCGCGGCGATTACTGGGTTCTGGATCTCGAGAGCAGGGATCTCCGCCAGCTGGGCAGCGACTCCCCGCCATCGACTCTGATGTTCGCAAAGTTATCACCCGACGGAAGCAGGGCGGCCTACGTCAGCAGGAACAACATCTATATGGAGCACCTCCGGGACGGCCGGATAACACAGCTCACAAAAGACGGTTCCGGAACGGTCGTCAACGGTACCTCCGACTGGGTATATGAGGAGGAGTTCTCCCTCAGGGATGGATTCCGCTGGAGCCCGGACGGCGGCAGGATCGCCTACTGGCAGTTCGATACCGAAGGCGTGGGCACCTTCTTCATGATCAACAACACAGACTCGATCTACTCCAGGATAGTCCCCGTACAGTACCCGAAGGTGGGTACCACCAACTCGGCATGCCGGGTGGGTGTCGTGAGCGCCGACGGAGGTCCGACGACCTGGTTCGCGCTCACCGGGGATCCCCGCGACAACTACGTCCCGAAGATGGAGTGGGCGGCAAACTCGGACGAAGTGGTGATCCAGTACCTGAACCGGCTGCAGAACACGAACCGCGTCATCCTGGGGAACGCGAGGACCGGCGAGGTCAGAGCGATCCTGATTGAAAGGGATGAGGCATGGCTGGACCCGGTGGACGACCTGAAGTGGCTCGACGGCGGCAGCCTCTTCATGTGGGTGAGCGAGAGGGACGGTTGGCGCCACGTTTATCTGGTCTCGCGCTCGGGCAAGGAGATAACAACTGTCACGCTCGGCGAGTTTGACGTCATCAGTGTCACGAAGATAGATGAGGAAGGAGGATGGCTCTATTACATAGCCGCACCTGACAACCCGGGCCAGCGCTACCTGTACCGCACCAGGCTCTACGGACCCGGTGAACCTCAGCGGATCAGTCCTGCCGGGCAACCCGGCACGCACGGCTACCAGATATCGCACGATTCGAAGTGGGCCTTCCATACCAGGTCCAGCTTCCAGGTACCGCCCGTCATCGAGCTCGTCAGACTTCCCTCGCACGAAGTCGTAAGGACCATAACCGACAACGCCCGCCTGCGGGAGAAGGTCGAGGCCCTGAAGAAGACGTCAGTCGAGTTTTTCCGGGCGGACATCGGCGACGGGATACTGCTGGACGGCTGGCAGATGAAACCGTACGACTTCGACCCTGCGAAGAAGTATCCGGTTCTCTTCTACGTTTACGGGGAACCATGGGGTCAGACCGTTCAGGACAGCTGGGGAGGGAACCGCTACCTGTGGCACCTGATGCTCACACAGCAGGGTTACCTGGTGATGAGTGTGGACAACCGGGGAACACCGGCCCCGCGGGGACGGGAGTGGCGTAAGATCATCTACAGGCAGATAGGGATCCTCGCGTCGGCGGACCAGGCAGCCGCCGTCAGAGAAATTGGCGAATGGCCCTATGTGGATTCATCGAGAGTCGGCATCTGGGGCTGGAGCGGAGGCGGGTCGATGAGCCTGAACGCAATCTTCCGCTACCCGGACCTCTACCATACCGCTATCTCTGTGGCACCGGTCCCCGACCAGCGCCTGTATGACACGATATACCAGGAACGCTACATGGGGCTGCCCGATGACAACGAGGAGGGATACAGGCTTGGCTCTCCCATCACCTTCGCGCACCAGCTCAAAGGGAACTTGCTCCTGGTGCACGGCACGGGTGACGACAACGTCCACTTCCAGGGTTCCGAGGCACTGGTGAACGCGCTCATTGCCGCAAACAGGCAATTCACGTTCATGGCGTACCCGAACAGGTCACACGGGATATATGAGGGGCGCAATACGACCCGGCACCTCTACACACTGCTTACCCGCTACCTGCTGGAAAAGCTGCCGGCTGGACCGAGCACACGCTGAAAGCGTCGCCCTGAAAAACTCCCTGATCGATCAGGTTCCGGCGCCTTGATCGCACATTCAGCAGCCGGTGCAGTTGAAAATGGAACAGAGAGTTGATTAGGTGCTACACTTCCGGCAGATAATCGCGTCGCCAGTACAAAGAGAAGGATTGTCTCAATAACTCTTGAAGGATAAGGGGAGCGGAGATGAACAGGTTCAAGACCCTCAGGCAATACATACCATACAGCTTCCTGCCATCTACAATTCTTGTGCTTGTAGCACTGTCAGTACTGCCCGGGAAGAGTTCTGTCCGGGAAGAAGTGCCCGTTGCGGAAGGCTGTACCAGTATTCTGGTCGGCAGATTGGCTTCTGTTGATAGTTCGACGATGACTTCCCACTCCTGTGACAGCGGAACGGACCGCACCTGGATAAATATCGTTCCGCATATGGAGCACGGCAGCGGGGAGATGGCGGCTGTCTATATGGAACCGAAGAGGACGAAGAGTCCCGACGACACCGATCTAATTGTCGTTGGCGAGATCCCTCAGGTCCCGGAGACATACAAATTCTTGAATGCCGCCTATCCGATCATGAACGAGCACCAGCTGGCTATTGGTGAAACAA
>JAGLTZ010000237.1 GCA_023135015.1 Candidatus Latescibacterota bacterium | reverse complement strand
CCTCCATAGCCATACTGATCGCCCTGGCGACATCCACTACCCTGCTGGCGCAATCGGTTTTTCCAGAAGGCTGTACTGTGTTCATCGCCGGGCGGAACACCACCGTGGATGGTTCGATCCTGTTCGTGAAAACCGAGGACGACGGCCCGCGTGACATCGATTACCTCTGGTACATTCCGCGGAAGACCTATGAGCCGGGTGCTGTTGTAGAGCTTCGCGCGGGGGGCTCGATTCCGCAGGTTAGGGAAACGTATGCCTATTTCTGGGACGAGTGCCCCGGCACCGCCTTCTCCAACGGAATCGTCAACGAATGGGGAGTGGCCTTCGGCAGTAACGCCTGCGGCTCTAAAGAGGGATCCCTCGAAGAGGTGGCTGCCCGGGGCGATTTGGTCGATGGCGGCATCGGCTTCAGATTGCGTATGGTCCTTGCCGAGAGGGCCAGGACAGCCCGAGAAGCAGTAATGATTGCTGCACAACTCCTCGATACTTATGGCTACACCGGTTCCGGACGGAACCTCAATATCGTTGGCCCCGACGAAGCCTGGCAGCTCCAGATGGTACGGGGCAAGCAGTACGTGGCACGGAGGGTCCAGGATTATGAAGTAGTAATCATCGCCAACACCTTCAGCATCCGCGAAGTGGACCCCGACGATCATGAGAACTTCATCTGCTCGCCGCGGCTCATCGAATATGCGATCCAGAGAGGATGGTATGATCCGGCCAGTGGCAAGGAGTTCGACTTCGCCAGCGTCTATGCCCCGGAAAGACGCCACAGGTCCCCCTCCAATACCAACCGCCAGTGGGATCTGGCGAGGCTGCTCAATAAAGACTTCCCCGTTACCTGGCAGGAGGCCCAGACCGGAATAATGCCGGTCTCAGTTAAACCGGACCGGAAACTGTCTCTGGGCGACGTCTTCTCCATTATCAGAAGTCACTATGAGGGGACCGCGCTCGACCAGTCAGGCTTTACGGATACCGGGGAGTACGTGAATACCCCGCATCGCACCTCGTCGACTATCTGCAACTACGGGTCTCACCGTACTACAGTAGTGCAGCAGCGAAACTGGCTTCCGGTCAAGATCGGCACCGTCACGTGGCGGGCGCTGGACCAGCCGTGCAGCAGTGTATTCGTACCCTGGTACCTGGGAGTGACCGGCATACCAGAGGCTTTCCACAAGGCGCCCGAAAGCCTCTACACAACCAACAGAGACCTGCTGGATTACCACTTCAACGCACCCCCTGAAACCTGGCAGCCGGATATGGAATCTGCCTCAGGGATCTTCGGTCATCTGGCCGACTTAGTCGATGCGCACTACGCCAGTACGATCGACCTGGTGCAGAGGAGATGGAGCGAGTATGAAAACATCCAGTTCGAGCTGCAGCCGTTCATTGAGAACACCGCCCGGGAACTCTACGAGCAGGATGTGGATCTGGTGGAGAAATTCCTTACTACCTACACATACTCTCAAGCAATGAGATCACTTGAGGTAGCACATGAGCTGATCGATGTAATCGGATGGCATTTACCAGGTATCGGCGAACTTTACAAAATACAAATTATGAATATCATGTCTGAGCAGGGTGGAAATGGTTGCATTCACGGGTGGGGACCCAAAGTCTTCTCGTTGCGTTTCAGTAGTCAGTTAGATAGTATAGGTAAGGGAAATAGCAAGGAGCCTTCGCGGCTCTGCGAAGGTGCCTGCACACATATTCCATGTTTCTATTCAGTCTTTTATTAGAATTGGAATTTGAACGGTTTTGATCTGTCTGGAGGATACCAACAATGGCTTTGAAAGCAGGCTTATTTGTAGATGGGGCCAATCTGTATCGCAAAGAAGGACCCTCTATCAATTACCGCAAACTGAGAGACTTCGCCTCCGAGGGACGCGAGCTTCTACGATGTAATGCATATGTGGCTGTAGACCCGGAAAACCCGAAACCGGTTAGAGGGTTCATCAGCGCGCTCCGTGATATCGGGTTCAAGGTAATCGAGAAGGAGTGGACCCGTTCTGTGAACGGCCGGGTTAGTGCCAACACGGATATGGAACTGGCCGTTGACATGCTGACACAGGCCGAGAACCTGGACGTGGTAATCCTGGCTTCAGGAGATTCCGACTTCGTACGGCTCGTGCGCGCGGTCCAGAACCTTGGCAAGAGGTTCGAGGTTATCGCTTTTCAGGACCGGGTAGGATTCGATCTGATCAAGGAAGCGGATTCGTTCGACGCGCTGGAATCTATTGAAGACATCTTCATGGAGGCAGTGGAACCGCCACAGCCCATTACGAGCGAATCGCCAGCATTACAGAAGCTGAGTAAAAGGGAGGGCCGCATCAGCCACTTCTTTCGCAGGTAAATCAATTCCTGGTTATTTAATTCCAGCACCTTGTATCTGGCTGTGTGTCTGGGCGAAATGGAACAGCATAACGGCATCGGCCAGGACCCTACAGATCATGTCCTGATTCTACCAGCGGCAGGCCGTTCCGCAATGAACTCAACTGTACTGGTGACGACCTCAGAGTCTTTCACGGTGAGCCTGTGCCCGAGACCGGAAGTGATCAACAGCCGGGAACCTTTCCAGGCGTTGTGAAGAGCTTCTGCGTGATGGAGCAGGACGACCAGATCGCCCCGATCATGGATGATGAGCAGAGGTGTGTCCTGTCCGACCGATAGACCCTCAGCTTTCATTTCAGACCATGGCACTCCAGTCCGCTTCGCGAGAATCTCCTCGACCCTTTTCTGGATCTTTGGCGTGAAGCCCATCTGACGGGCAAAGAGATCGGAGAAAAGACTGAGGTCGCTCGGGGGGCTGATGAACACCAGCCGCTCTACCAAGAGACCCTCCTTCATCGCAAGAGCAGCCACCCAGCATCCCATGCTGTGAGCGATGATCGAATGGAGTCCCCCGAGGCGGGACGCAATCTCTCGAAGCGTTCGGGAGATATCAGGACCTGTAGTAATCCGCCCTTCCGACTCACCGTGGGCCGGGGCGTCGTAGCTCACGACCCTGAACCCGGCCGCGGTCAGAGGGGCGACAAAGCCTGCAAGGCGGCTCCCCCTGCTGCTCCACCCGTGCTGCAGCAAAACAGTAGGGCCATTCCCCCACGACCACGCTGCCAGTCTTTGACCGTTAATATCGAGATCGAAGGATTCGGCGGCAGCCATCGTCCCTTCTTCGTCCGGTTTGATCAGGCCCCGCTTCGGGCGGCAGAAGAGATATGTGGCCAGCTTCACCGCCAGAGGGGGCACAAGGTATGAGAGGGCGAGCATGGTAGCCCGCATCACGGCAGGTGTCCGAAAACGGTTCTCCGCGGTATCCTCTATCTCCTGCTTGATGTGACTGACTTCAGGCATGACTACAGAAAACAAAACACAACCCTCTCATGTCAAACACTTGCCTCTGCGGCCGTCTTAGTGTTACCTCCTGTTTGACACGTCAATCTGCCATAGAGATCGGATAACGCGGCGCCGATGTGTACCTTTGTCGAGGACATGAACCTGAATCAAGGATCCTTCAATGAGTTACTGGAGCCGTAATCTCTTCCTTCAGGAGGAGATCCTTCTTCTCGCACTCAACGACAAGAAGGGAACTTTCTATATGCGCAACTTCCTACCTGCCATTGCCGGAGCAATGGTCGCCGAACTGCTGCTGGCCGGGAGAATCGATGTCGAGGAAGGCAGGAAGAAACTGATCAACATGGTGAGCAGGCAAACATTCGGTGACCCCCTGCTCGACGAGGTGTTGGACAAGATCGCCACAGCCAAAAGGCGGGCATCTCTTCAGACTTGGATCCAGCGTTTCTCTAACATCCCCAAACTCCAGCACAGGGTCGCACAGGGTCTCTGCCGCAGAGCAATCCTCCGGGAGGATGAACAGCAGATCCTGATCCTCTTCCGTCAGAAGATTTATCCAGAAGTAGACAACGATGCGGAACGCCTGCTTATCCAGCACCTCCACGACACCATATTCGGTGAAAACCAGGAGATCGAACCCCGCATCACAGTACTGTTGGCCCTCGCCAATGCCGCAGACCTGCTGAGCATTCCCTTCGACAGGAAGGAACTGAAGGGACGTAAGAAACGGATTAAGAGCATTGTCAACGGAGACCTGATCGGAGAGGCAACAAAAGAGGCCGTTGAAGCGGTTCAGGCGGCGATCGCCGCCGCGGCAATCGTGCCGATCATAACTGCCTATACGTCATCATCGAGCTAAGGTGTACTAAGATATCTACCTGCCGAACCGGAATAGAGAGAGGACAACATGGCACTGATTCTTGATGGTACCGGCTTGACAATCGAGAAGGTCGTGGATGTTGCCCGCAAGGGCGAGAAGGTGGAGCTCTCTCCCGAAGCAGAGGAACGGATAAAGAAATGCCGCGCCATGCTCGAGAGGAAGCTGGAAGCCCG
>JAGLTZ010000236.1 GCA_023135015.1 Candidatus Latescibacterota bacterium | reverse complement strand
TAGGGGGCACTCGAAAGGCTCCGCGGCGGCGGTTACTTCAGAGAATTACATTAGAGGAGAGGAATAGAGCAGCACAGTGAAAGATTACTCAAGTGACAGCATCCGGAATGTGGCGTTGGTGGGCCACGGAGATTCGGGAAAGACCACTCTGGTCGATGCCTTCCTTGTTACAGCCGGCGATATAAGCCGGATCGGAAGCGTAGAGGCGGGCAACACGACCTCCGACTTCACCGATGAGGAGAAGCAGCGGCAGATCACTATCAACACATCCTTCATCTTCACCGAATACGAGGGGAAGAAGCTCAACATCCTCGACACGCCCGGGTTCGCCGACTTCCTGGCAGAGGTTAAGGGGGCGCTGCGAGTGGTCGAGGGCGCTGTGGTGTTGATGAAGGCGGATGCAGGCCTCGAAGTAGGAACCGAGCAGGTCTGGCGCTACGCTGAGGAGAGCGGCGTGCCCCGGCTGCTGCTGGTCAACAAGCTGGACAAGGAACATGTCGACTTCCAGAACCTGATTGACACAGCAATTGAACATTTCGGCACGGGGATCGCGCCGCTTCAGTTTCCCGTCAACCCGGGTCCCGGCTTCAACACGATCGTGGATCTGTTGAAGAACAAGGCGCTGGTTTTTGAGCAGAACGGGAAGGGGAATTACAAGGAAATCGACATCCCCGAAAGTGAGGCGGACCGTGCTGCCTCCCTGCGTGAGACCCTGGTCGAAGCCGCCGCCGAAGCCGACGACAGCCTGATGGAGAAGTACTTCGAGGAGGGCGATCTGGGCCCGGAAGATATCGTGAGTGGACTGCTCAAGGGGATCCGGGAGGGGACCGTTCATCCTCTGCTCTGCTGCTCGGCACAGACCAACGTGGGCACGGGACGGGTGATGGAGCTGCTGATCCAGATGGTGCCCTCGCCCGATCAGATGGGCCCGCTGACAGGGAACAATCCCGCCAATGACGAAGAGGCGACCCGCGATCGCACCGATAGCGCGCCCTTCAGTGGGCAGGTCTTCAAGACACTCTCGGAAGCGCATGTGGGTGAGCTTTCTTTCCTGAGGGTCTTCAGCGGAACCCTTTCACAGGGGCAGGAAGTCTACAACAGCTCGAGGAGCTCGAAAGAGAGGATCGGCAGTATAAGCGTAATGAAGGGTCACAACCGGTTCGAGGTCGAGAGCGTCCATTCCGGGGACATAGTCGCGCTGGTGAAGCTGAAGGACACCCACACCGGAGACACCCTCTCTGACTCTGCCAATCGCTTTCTCTGCCCTCCGATTGAATTTCCCGAGCCGGTCATCCGGATTGCTATCGAGCCGCTGGGCAAGGGGGATGAAGCGAAGCTCTCCACCGGCCTGCAGAAGCTGCACGAGGAGGATCCGTCGGTCCATATCGATCCCGACCCCGAGCTCCACCAGACTCTCCTCTTCGGGCAGGGAGAGGTGCAGCTGGAGGTGGTCATCAACAAGCTGCGCAGCCGGTTCGGCGTGGAGGTGGAGATCCATGAGCCGAAGGTGAAGTACCGGGAGACGATCACCAGGGAGTCCTCGGCCCACGCCCGGCACAAGAAGCAGACCGGGGGGCGGGGGCAGTTCGCCGACGTAAAGGTCAAGCTCGAGCCGAAACCACGGGGTGAAGGTTACGAGTTCGTCAACAAGATCAGAGGCGGCGCCATCCCCGGCCGGTTCATACCTTCTGTGGACAAAGGTGTGAAAGGGGCCGCATCCAGGGGAGTTGTCGCGGGATACCCCTGCGTCGATTTCCAGCTGACGCTGTATGACGGCACTTTTCACGATGTCGACTCCTCCGACGCGGCGTTCCAGCGGGCGGCCTCGATGGGTTTCAAGCAGGCCTGGAAGGAAGCCGGTCCCATCATGCTAGAGCCGATCTATGACGTGGAGGTAACCGTTCCCGACGATTACACCGGCGACATCATGGCCGATATATCATCCCGCCGGGGCAAGGTTGAGGGGGTGACTTCCGAGGGTCCGTTCCAGAGAATCAAAGCGAAGGTGCCCATCGCCGAACTCTACAGGTACTCAACATCACTGCGTTCCATGACTCAGGGACGCGCCACACATCGCCGCGAGTTCAGCCACTACGAGCAGGTTCCTCACGACATAATACAGAGGATCATCGGCCAGGCCGAATTGGAAGAGGAGGAAGAAGATTAATAACATACATAATTGGGTAAAAGTAAGACAGGCGGTCTCATCCGGTCGAATCATCACAGTCGGCTCGCTGTCAGCGGTTGTCCTGGCTGGCGCACTTACCGTCGGTTGCGCAGGCACAAAGCCGCCCACTCCTTACACGGTTGAGCCGACACCGCCGGCCACTCCCGATCTGGCCACAATTGAGGCTGTTCCAAAGCTGCGAACTCTGGCCGAGATTCTGGGCCCTATCAGCTTCGATCCGGACACGGTCAAGGCTGGCACGTTCGACACGGGGCGGATGTGGACTTTTGACGCGCCACCGCTGGACTACTTCGCCGAGGCATACGGGTTCCGACCCGACGATGCATGGATGGAGCACGCCCGCCTGGGGGCGCTGCGGTTCGGCGGGGGGTGCAGCGCTTCCTTCGTCTCTGCTGAAGGACTCGTTTTCACAAACCACCACTGCGGCCGGAGCTATGTCACGCAGGTGAGTGAGGAGGGCGAGAACCTGCTTGGGAACGGTTTCTATGCCGCCTCGCTGGAGGAGGAGCGCAAGGTCGACGATCTCTTCGTCGATCAGCTGGTTGAGATCACCGACGTAACCGACCGGATACACGCAGCGATGGACTCAGCCGAGAGCGACCAGGCTAAAGCCGCCGCCCGGCAGTCTGAAATCGATGCAATCGGGGAAGAATTCAACGAGAAGAACGGTCTGAACAACCAGGTGGTCGAGCTCTTCAACGGCGGGCGCTACTCGGTCTATACTTATCGCCGCTTCGAGGATGTGCGCCTGGTTATGGCGCCCGAGCTGGACATCGGCTATTTCGGCGGTGACCCCGACAACTTTACCTACCCGCGCTACAACCTGGATATCTCCTTCTTCAGGGTGTATGAGGACGACAAGCCGCTCGACACCTCATCGTTCTATTTCAAGTGGAGCGAGGAAGGCGCCGGTGAGGGCGACCCGGTGTTCGTGGTCGGCAATCCCGGCTCGACGTCCCGCCTTAATACGGTGGCCCAGCTGGCATTTGTGCGGGATTACCAGAACCCGTATGTCCTGCATCTCATCCGCAGCCGTATGAAGGTTGTGCGCTCCTTCCTGGATTCCCATCCCGACATCCCCGACTGGGAGGAGTGGGACAATAGATACTTCGGCCTCTCCAACTCGGAGAAGGCGTACACCGGACAGCAGAACGGTCTTCTCAACTCCTGGATACTGGCGAGAAAAGCTGACTGGGAGGAGAGCTTCCGTCAGACAGTCCTGAAAGACCCTGACCTCAAGGAGAAGTACGGCGACCCGTGGACCGAGATCGCCGAGGCCAGGCTCGAGTTCGAGCCGTTCGGGAAAGCGATGTTCGTGTTCCGCTTCACCCGGCCCGGAGACTGGCTCGGCTCGGCACACCTGAACAAGGGGTTCCTGCTGCAGCAGTACCGGTTCATGCTTGAGCAGGGTCTGGCTCCGGATGCAGAGCCGATCCTGTACCTTACTGGAATGATCATGGCGCCGATAGATGTACATCCCGATCTAGAGAGAGGCATGCTGGAGGCTCAGCTGGGCGAGCTTCAGCGGTTCCTTGAGGCGGATGATCCTCTGGTGGAGAGGCTCATTGGTATGCGGCAGCCTTCCTCGGCCGCCGTGGAGCTGCTCAGGCAGACCGTTCTGGGGGATACGACAGAAATAAGGAAACTGCTAGAGGGGGCCCCGGCGAGTATCGAGAACTCTACAGATCCGTTAGTCGCTGCAATGGATGGCATTATGGGAAGGCTCACGCAGATGCAGATGGCGACCCAGCAGGTAATGGCCAGGGAGAATGCGGCCGTGGCCAGGCTTGCGCGCGCAGTCTACGATGTCTACGGCACCAGCATTCCCCCCGATGCCACATTTACCCTCCGCATCGCTGACGGCGTTGTGACGAGTTACCCGTACAACGGAACGCTGGCGCCCTTCCGGACCACCTTCTTTGGCCTATACGACCGGTGGGCGAGCCATGGCAAGGTGGATCCGTGGGAGCTGCCCGAGCGGTGGCATAACCCTCCATCCGAGTTCGATCTGGATACGCCGCTCAACTTCGTTTCCACATGTGATATCACAGGAGGCAACTCAGGCAGTCCCGTGTTGAACAGGAACCTGGAAGTTGTTGGTGTCGCTTTCGACGGCAACATCGAGAGCCTGCCGGGTGAGTTCATTTTCTTGACCGAGCTGAACCGGTGTATATCGGTGCATTCGGCGGGTATCCTGGAAGCGATCAGCGACCTCTTCGGCTACAAGGGGCTGGCCGACGAGCTCAGAACGGGTGCACTGCCCGGCGCCGGGAGGTAGAATCTGGCTCGGAGCTGTGATCCTTGTTCTGCAGAAGCCGCCTGTCTGATGAGGTGAGCCAATGTCGGGACATTCGAAATGGGCGTCGATCAAGCGGAAGAAGGCTAAGACCGACGCCATCCGAGGACGGCTCTTTTCACGCCTGACCCGTGAGATAATCGTTTCGGCTCGCGTTGGCGGAGGGGATCCCGACCAGAATCCCAGACTGCGCACCGCCATCGAGAATGCCAAAGCCGGCAACCTCCCCAACGATAACATCGAGCGTGCGATCAAACGCGGGACCGGGGACCTGCCCGGTGTCACCTACGAGTCGGCCATGTACGAGTTGTATGCGCCCGGTGGTGTTGCCGTGCTGGTGGAGACACTGACCGATAACAAGAATCGTACGGTTGGCGAGATACGGCACATCCTGAGCAAGGTGGGAGGCAGCCTCGCCGAAACGGGCAGTGTGAGCTGGCAGTTCGATGCCAAGGGGACATTTGTTGTCGAAGCAGGGGACACCGATGAAGACGGGCTGATGATGGTTGTGCTGGAGGCCGGGGCCGAGGACATGGAGCTCGAAGGCGATGCCTACTTCATCACCTGCCCGGTCGAAGCGTTCGGGGCGGTCAAAGACGCGCTTCAGGAGTCCGAGATTCCCTTCCGGGATGCCCAGATCAGCCAGGTTCCGAAGAACTATATCCAGCTTGATTCCTCCGAACAGAGGAAGGTGCTGAGACTGCTTGAATCGATCGAGGAGCAGGGTGACGTGCAGAATGTATACACCAACCTGGATATTGCAGAAGACGTTCTCGAGACTGCCGGGGAGGCGTGAGCACGTCCCGGCAGCAACCCCGTATTCTGGGAGTAGACCCCGGATCACGAATAACAGGGTGGGGATTGATCGAGGTCGAGGGAAGTGAACCCCGGTGGCTCGATCACGGTGTCATTCGCCTTCACCAGAAGGCCCCTCTGCCGGAGCGTCTTTCCCTGCTCTATGATGGAATGACATCACTGCTTTCGAAGACCGAGCCCGATGAGGTTGCGGTCGAGGAGCTCTATGTGGCCCGCAATGCCCGCTCGGCGCT
>JAGLTZ010000235.1 GCA_023135015.1 Candidatus Latescibacterota bacterium | reverse complement strand
GTTACATCCCAATAACAGTAGATATCGTCGCATTCCCCGCCCGGGGGGATTCGGTAGAAATACAGGCCACCTTCGGAATCCCGGCCGAATCAGTCCGGATCCGTCAGGAGGGTGAACGATTCCACACCAATCTGCGCACGAACATCATCTTGGTGGACCACGGCCTGAATGTGGTGCACGCGCAGAGCAGGCAGGGCGGTTACTCGATCGAGGGCGGAGGGGAAGTCAGCGGCCGGTTCTTCCTCGATACCTTCAGATTCATCACGATACCCGGCTCCTACATAGTCTACCTGTCGGCCGAGGACCCGGAGAGCGGGATCTCCGGGGGGGTTCTGGTGAGCACCGACCTTGTCTCGATGGCAACCAACAGGCTCCAGGTATCCCCCATACTGCTTGCCACAGATATCCGGCCGGCTGTGGGAACCGGGAAGTTCGTCCGCGGGGATGAACTGATCCTTCCCGCCCCCTTCCGACAGTTCCTCTACAGCCAGGACCTCTATTTCTATTTCGAGGTGGAGAACCTCACCACATCGGATATCGGTGATCACGTTTGGAAAGAGGCTTTTTTCATCATACCCGACAACCCGGGTGAGGGGATCGTAGCCGTCGCCCCCGAGCAGGAGCGGACCAGCCTGAGCCCCTCGCTGAGCAGGAGCATGCAGATAGACCTCTCCAGCCTTGGAGAGACGTATGAAGGGTTTGTTTTCGTGGTCGTTCTGATAACCGATATGGTCTCTGGCAACCAGGCCGTCGGCGCCACAATTTTCAGCCTCCGTTCTCCTCCACAAGGAGGACGGGGCCTAGAACCTTAAAGGAGAGCAACGTGGACCTCAATGCGATCCAGCAGGCGATACAGGAAGCCGGCTTCGACGGCTGGCTCTTCTATGACTTCCACAACCGCGATGTAATCTCGTACCGGATCCTCGGTCTGGATCCTGAAAGGCAAACCACACGGCGCTGGTTCTACTGGATACCCGCTGAGGGTGAGCCGACCAGGCTCGTGCACGGTGTGGAACCCTCCCGTCTGGATGCGATCCCCGGCGAGAAGCAGGTCTATTCGACTTGGGGCCAGCTGCACTCCGCTCTCGGCTCGCTTTTTGGAGACGCGAAGCAGGTCGCCATGCAGTATTCCCCCAACTGCGACATCCCCTACATATCCCTGGTGGACGCCGGCACAGTTGAGCTGGTCAGGAAAACCGGCGGTGTGGCAATCGTATCATCGGCCGACCTCGTCAGCCGTTTCGAGGCCGTCTTCGGGCCCGAAGGCGCCGAGAGCCACCGCCGGGCGATGGCGATCGTACAACAGGTGAAGAACGAGGCATTCGCGAAGATCGGCGCCGCGATCACCGGTGGGGAAGAGCTCACCGAATACGAACTCGCACAGTTCATCCTCACGAGGTTCGAGGAGGAGGGACTGGACGCCGCCGGGCACGTTCCGATCGTTGGGGCCGACGGTCACCCGGCCGACCCGCACTTCGAGCCTACCGCCGAGAACACGGTGTCTTTCGCCACGGGTCAGACCGTCCTGATCGATCTGTGGGCCCGGGAGAAGCAGCCCACCTCCATCTTCGCCGATATCACCTGGTGCGCATACATCGGAGAGGACCCTCCGGAAGAGTACCTGCGCATCTGGCGGATAGTGTGCGACGCCCGCGACGCCGGGATCGCTCTCACGAGGGAACGGTTTGAAAAGGGCGAACCCGTAGAGGGATGGGAGATCGACGACGCCACCCGCGAGGTCGTGCGGAAGGCAGGATACGGAGACTTCTTCATCCACCGCACCGGCCACTCGATCGGCTTCGAGGTACACGGAAACGGAGCCAACATCGACAACTTCGAGACCCGCGACAGGCGCCGCATCCTACCGGGCACCTGTTTCAGCATCGAACCTGGTATCTACCTGGAGGACCGGATGGCAGCCAGGACCGAGATCGACGTCCTGATCACGCCCGACGGCGAGGTGGAGATCGAGGGGGAGGTACAACAGGACCTTATCCTCATCCCGTAAGACTGTATCCCGCAGGCTTCGCCCTCCCTGTATGGATACTTACAAGGTTACTATTTGATACCTCCGGCCAACTTCGCTATCGGCTTACTGAAGACCAGGAAGAGGCAGCCGGAACCTATCACGATAAAAGCAACCGTGCTGAATAGCTGCACGAGGGGAAGCGACTCAATAAAGCCGGCCACCAGACCGGCGATAAGATTGCCCAGCGCCGCCCCCAGGAACCAGATCCCCATCATCTGGCTCACGAACCGTTTCGGTGAGAGTTTCGTGATCGCGCTCAGCCCGACCGGACTCAACGCCAGTTCGCCCACGGTATGGAAGAAGTAAGTAGCCACGAGCCACATGGGACTCACCCGGCCGCCATCGACGAAACTCGACGCCCATGACATCACGAAGAAACCCACACCGAGCAGCGCCAGACCCATCCCGAATTTTACACCCAGCGACGGGTTCCTCTCTCCCAGCTTGATCCATATGACCCCCGCGACCGGGGCGAGCGCGATGATGAAGAGCGGGTTCACCGCCTGCAGCCACCCGGCCGGCACCTCCCAGCCGAAGAGTATCCGATCGATGTAATCCCTGGCGAAGATGTTCATCGAAGTGCCGGCCTGTTCGAACCCGGACCAGAACATGGCCGCCCCGATAAAAAGGACCCCGATAAGGGCGACTCGCTTGCGCTCGACCGGATCATGGCACCCGAAAACAATCAGGACTGTAAAATAAACCAGGGCCATGATCAGGACCACCACACCGGCCGACCGGGCGAAGGTGACAAGCGTAATGGACAGTATATTCGTACTCGTCAGAATGATTAGCGCGGCCAGGACCACGATGACGACCCCGACCCCCATGAAGAAGCCACGCCAGGAGCGTGCAAGCACCTCCGGGTCCCGGGCCTCTTCCTTCAGCCATCCCGCGTCGCCCAGGTTCTTCCAGCCGATCACGTACTGGATTACACCGAAGGTCATCCCGAAGCCGGCGGCCAGGAACCCCAGGTGCCAGTTGATGTTCTCCCCGAGGAAGGAGCAGATCAATGGAGCGGCCAGGGCACCCACATTGATCCCCATGTAGAAGATCGAGAACCCGGCGTCCCGCCGCCCGCCCCCTTCCGGGTAGAGATCTCCCACGATCGCAGAGACGTTCGGCTTCAGAAGCCCGGTGCCGAGCGCGACCAGGAGCAGACCGACGTAGAAGGTCGGCGAGAACGGGAGCGCAAGGGTGAACTGGCCGAGGGCGATAACGATACCGCCGTAGAGTACGGACTTGCGCTGGCCCAGGAGCTTGTCCGCTACCCATCCACCGGGCAGCGCCAGGGCGTAGACCCCGAAGGTGTAGAGACCGTAGATTGCGGTGGCCTTCTCGACGTTCATGCCGAGACCGCCGTTGATCACGAGGTCTGTCATGAAGAGCACGAGGAGCGCGCGCATCCCGTAGTAGCTGAAGCGCTCCCACATCTCGGTGAAGAAAAGGGTCTTCAGTCCCCTCGGGTGCCCGAAGAATCCCTTATCCTGTAAATCAGCTGATGCAGCTGCGGCAGGTTCGCCCATGTTTCAACTCCATCAATACCTGTGCATGGTCCGGAGGGTTCTCTCTGTGCCGCAGAGAATGTACTGCAGCCGGAGGCACAGGCAAGGTCCGAACACGAGTCGACGACAATGCAATAAACAGTGGAGCGAAGTATCGTAAATGATGTATATGTACCGAGGTGTCAACATCCACGTTCCACTTTGTGGAATCATGAACTGAGGAATCTTCAATGGCTCTTGGACATCCAAAGGGACTATTTCCACTCTTCTTCACGGAAATGTGGGAGCGTCTGGCTTTCTACACCATGCTGGGTATCCTGCTGCTTTACACAACCGACCTGGAACGAGGTGGTCTGGGACTGCCAGCGGCGGACGGGAACGAAATCTACGGTCTCTACCTGGCTTTCGTCTACTTCACTCCTTTCCTCGGGGGAATGATCGCCGACCGGTTCCTCGGTTACCGGAGGGCGGTCGTGCTCGGTGGTCTGTTGATGTCGAGCGGCCTCTTCATTATGAGTAAGCCCGGAGTCCTACCCTTCACCACCGGACTCGCCCTGCTGGTGATAGGTAACGGTTTTTTCAAGCCGAACATCTCGGTGATGGTGGGCAACATTTACAAGCCGGGGGATCCCAAGCGGGACGCCGGCTTCAACATATTCTACATGGGCATCAACATCGGGGCGTTCACCGCCAACCTGCTCGCCGCCTCGGTGCGCAACGAACTCGGCTGGTTGTGGACATTCCGCATCGCCGGTTTCGGCATCCTCGTAGGACTCCTCATCCTCATCCTGCACTGGAGAGTTCTCGAAGTGGCCGATCGCCGTCCCACCAGGGACCCCGAGGACACTACCTTCGGCACCATTCTGCTCAAGATCCTGCTCCCCGCCTTCGGCATGGGCATCCTCGGTTACTTCATGGCCAAAGAGTTACTGCCCGCGGGATCTGCGCTCCGTCCGGCCGTGGTCAGTTTCCTGGCCGGCATGATCCCGGTGATCATCTTCTTCGTGCGGTTGGGCCTGACGGCAAAGCCGGAGGAGAAGCCGGGCCTGCTCGCACTGCTCCCGATATACATAGCCGGCGGCACTTTCTTCATGATCCTTCACCTCAACGGCAGTGCCATGACCCAGTGGGCACGCGACAATACCAACCGCCAGACCCAGATAGCGCCGGCCTTCATGCAGCAGGAAGCACTGCCGCGCTACTACACCAATGCCGGCGAGGACACCGAACGTCCCGATCCGCAGAGCCTCCTCATTGTCGGTTCCTCCTCCGTTGCCCGCATGTACGGCCTGCAACGGATGGATGAGAGTGCGGTGGAAGACGCGGCCGCCAGCGAACCGCTGATCGAGGTCGTGGACCTGGAGGCCGTGAGGGAAACAGAAGTGTCACCGGAAGTCCTTACCCAGTGGCAGGACCGCGCGACAAATGTCTATCAGAACGGGATCGTCACCGTCGAGGAGACCGTGGACAGTCACGGCGCGCCATTCGTCAGCGTAGAGATACCCGACGGGGCCCGACCTATCCGGCGCGTATCGTTCCTGCGCGAGGTCGAAGGCACTCAAATCGCTGTCTACCTGGTGGACGAGCATTCATTCAGCGAAATTTACGACAATTACCGGCAGCGGTACGGCAAGGAGCCGAGGCTCCTGCCACCGGGAAGGTTCCTGCGGGTGGCCAACTCCGAGCTCTACCAGTCCTTCAATCCACTGTTCGTGATCCTCTTCACCCCGCTCATCGTCGCCTTCTTTGGATTCCTGGTGACTAAGGGAAGGGGCATCTCCACGGCGAGGAAGGTCTTCTACGGTCTCGTGCTGACCACGATCTCCCTGCTGATTATGGCCGTGGCGGGACTGCTCTCGGACAACGGTACGGTCAAGGTGGGAGCCTACTGGCTGGTAAGCTTCTATGCCATCGTCACCATAGGAGAGCTGTGTCTCTCCCCCATGGGGCTTTCTCTGGTAACGAAGCTTTCCCCTAAGCGGCTGGTCGGACTGGCCATGGGCGGATGGTTCCTGGCCACCGCCTTCGGGAATAACTTCTCGGGGTTCTTCGGAGGGATCCAGGGAAGGATGACTCCGGTCTCCTTCTTCCTCGTCCTGGCAGCTATGGCTGCCGCCTCGTCACTGTTCATCTATCTGCTGCTGCCGAAACTGGATGCAGCGATCAAGAAATACGGTGCCTAGGAGCCTGTCGGAGAAACGCTCCGGTAGGAGCCTGTCGGACGGTTTTCATTATAGAGTGCTATCTTCCGTCAGGCGGCACCGTGACGAACGCCCCTGTCTCGAATAGGGCGCTTACCGGCACGACCCTCACACGGTCTTGCTCGAGCTGGAGTGGATAGTAGGCCCAGGCCGCCTCGAGGCGGATAGTGTCCAGCCTGTCCTCCGGAACGTGGTAGAACCTGCGGCCCTCCTCTTCCGTGACAGCGATTTGGTAATCACCCGGCAGCTTGGCCCAGGCCGGCCCGCCGGCCAGCACCTGATCGGCAAGTGCCCGGGCCTGTGTCTCGTCTGTGACGACGAGAATCTTCACATTATCAACCTGAAGGTAGCGACGGATGGCGGCGTTGACCTCTTCCGCTGTGACCGCGTCTATCCTGCCGAGGTAGCCGTCCAGATAACCCTCCGGTGTTCCCGGCGTCATGCCGTAGAAGAGGTCGTCGACCCTTGCTGCAAGGAGCCGGTCCGAGGTCTCGGCGTAGTTCAGGTAGAGCACCTTAGCTTTATTCTTGGCTGACTCGACCTGTTCGGGTGTCAGCCCCTCCTTGATCAACCTTTCAATCTCCCAAAGGGTCGCTTTGGTGATGTGGGCCACATACTCGTGCGTTATCGGCCGGATCCACGCACAGAAATACTGTGATGTCCTGGGCGTGTTGAAAGGTGGGAACAGGTAGGCAGGTCTGCTGGCGAAGTGCTCGATGTATGAATAGTCGCCATAGTTATAGCCGCGCTCCTGCCGTATGACTTCGTAGAGGTGGCTGTACGAGTCACGGTGGGTCCCGAGCCACACATTAGCCACCCAGAGGGGCCAGAAGTCGGCATCGCTTCGAAGCAGCGGAAGAGGGAATCCCAGTTGTATGACGGCAGCGGGTGAATTGGGCATCGCGACGATGGTCATCTCCCTTCCCTGAACAAGTGCCGGGCGTCCCGGACGGCTCGCCTCGAACGCCTCGACCCCTCTCAACGAACCCATACCCCTGACCGCACCTGTAACGGCGTCCCGGACAGCACGATCTGATGACCCCAGACCGATGAGGACGTTGTCAGGACTGTAGTAGGTCACACAGAACCGTCTGATATCCTCGCGGGTTATCGCCTTCAATCCCTGGACCGAGCCGTAGACCAGGTGACCCCGACCTGTACCTGCGTAGATGTAATTATCCAGTGCCTCCAGGCCGAGCATCTCCAGGTTCTCATTCCTGAGGCTGCTCCCTACGTACGTCAATACTTCACTGCGTATACGATCCAGTTCTCCTTCGTCGAAGAGAGGACGGCCCAGCATAGGCTCGAGCACCTGATTCATGTAGGTGTCAAACACCTCTCTGGGAACGGTCATCATGAAAGTAGTGCTCTCCTTATCCACCCTCACGCCGGGCAGCGCCCCCCCACCCCACGGACGGGTCAGCTCGGCCATGGCTTCCTTTGTAACCGGCCGGTTGGGTCTGCCGTAACTGCCCGCCAGGATCAGCCGTGCCGTCATGTATGCCAAACCCTCTTTCCCTTCAGGGTCGTGGGCGCTGCCCGCCTTCACCATGATCCGGATCTGGACCAGGGGCGAGGGAGCCTCGAGGGTGGCTATCTCCTGAGCGCCCGCTTTCTGCGGCACTGCACACACCTGGGCGAAGGCGACCAGCGCGAGCGCGAACCCTGCCGGCACAAGTCGTGCGAACCGGCGGCAGCTGTTCTCCTTGATATGTTTCATGACCGGTCTCCTCTAGTTTCCGTCCGGAAACGGCCTTTTTACGCTATCTCGGTGTCAGGCTGCCGGGTTGTTTGTGCGGCGTACAGTCAGTACGCCTCCGCGTAACCCGTTGCCTTCCTTGACCTTGCGCAAAATTGCCTGTTTCCGCACTGGAAACCTCATCAGTTCTCATCCGGAGTTGCCGGATGAGAACTCCCTAGCGCTGTCCGCCTGCGGGGCCGTTCATGGTCACTACAACCCGGTTGGCTGGAACGAGATAGGTCGAGGCGAAAAGGTCTATATCACCCGGCTCAAGCACCTCTACCGAAGCGACCAGCTTATCCATAACAGCGGGATCCCGCTCGAAACGGTAGTAGAGTACGAATGTCTGTGCCGTTGCCGCCGGGCTGTTCAGACCCGCGAGCATATCGTAGCGGTACTTCGATTTCAGGTCCCGAAGCAGTGTCCCGGCGTCGGGCCTGCTGGAGAAGGCAGTCAGATCATCCGCCGCCTTCTGAACCTCCTCTACGATCCTTTCGAAGTAAGCCTCTCCCTCGGAGGCGAAGCGGTCCTGGAATAGAACACAGCCGATGTCGAGGTGGCCGTCGTCGAACGACTCATAAACCGCCTTGCCCATGCCCATACCCTGCACCAGCTGTTCCTCATAGCGTAGTTTCTTGTATAGAGGGGCCGTCTCGCTGACCAGCAGCTCAGGCAGGAGCTGTCCAACGGCAGTTTCGGCCGTGCCGGTCCTGTGTGCCGGCATCTTGTAGGAAACTGTAATACGAGGCGGAACCGGTACCTCCCAGTCGACATGCGCCTGTTTCGGTCCCCCGACAGCCTCCGGATCCGGCTGTTCGGAGATCAGACCCGGTTCCCATGAACCGTAGAGGCTTTCGACGAGTTCGAATACTCCGGCCGGCCCAACGTCGCCCGCGATCACCATCACGACATTGTTGGGCCGGTAGTACGTATTGTAGAAGCCAATCGCCGCCTTGAACTCGTTCGGCAAGTCTTCCACATCTTCCAGGTAGCCCATCGTCGTATGGCCGTAGCCGTGGGAACCATACATCTCGGCCAGCTGTACTTCATCCATCCTCATCCCCGGGTCGGCGGCGCTGTTGCGGTACTCCCCCAGCACCGTGCCCGCCTCGGTCACAAAGACCTCCTCGGTGAACTTCAGGCTGGTGAAGCGGTCGGCCTCCAGGCTGGCGAGCTGGTTGAGGTTCGAAGCGAATGTGACAGGGTGGTAGAAAGTCACATCGAACCATGTCCAGGCATTGTTGAAGGCCCCCATCCTGCTCATCGCCTCCTCGTAGCCCTGCGGCTTGCCCTGCCACATGTGTCTGAACTGGATATGCTCAAAGAGGTGGGCCAGCCCGCTTTTGCCCGGCTCGGTCTCGTTCCGGGCTCCAGCGAGGATCAGGGTATTATAGCTGAGGACATTTTCGAACTCGAGCATCGGGATAACGATCACGTCGAGCCCGTTCTCAAGTGTCCTCTTATGGATCTCGTACGGGAAGAAGCCGTCGCTGGACTGAGCAGCAAGAGGTCTCGTGCCACAGAGCACGAGGCCCCCCACCACCATCAATGCGAGCGGCAGGCGGTAGCGGTGCATAGATGGTTTCTCCTGTTCGCTTGTTTTTGAATACTTGTTGTCTGTCCCGTTCCGGGATCTACGGCTTCAGGGGTTATACTTCGTTTCCGTTCGGAACTATCTCACTCTAATAAGTTCTATCTCGAATATCAGTGTCGCATTCGGCGGGATCTTGTCGCCGGAACCCCGATCCCCGTATGCGAGTTCAGGGGGGCAGATGAGCTTCCGGATCTCACCTTCCCTCATCCCGATTGCTCCTTCCTCAAGACCGGCGACCATCTGGCCCGCGCCCAGGCGCCTTTGATGAGCCGCTCCGGAACCCCCGTATTCCTCTTTGGAGGACTCTACAAGAGTGCCGTCCTCCAGCCAGACCGTATAGTGAACAGTAACGGTGTGACCACTCAGCGCTTTATCGCCTCTTCCACGTTTCAGCACCTGTATCGTGAGTCCCGACTCGGTAGTATACGGCTCCTGCTGCCCGCCGGTACAGGCGGCGAGCAGGCCGGCGAAGATCAGCAGAGAGAGAACCATGAAAGGACGGCACGAGCTCGTTACTTTTGTTTCCTTCAACATTATTTGCGCTCCGTCTCCATGAGACCCGATCAGAGTTTCCGGATGGGTACTAGCCTATGCGTCCTGCCGTAATCTTGCAAGTGACCTGTATATATAATAATGTAATATACATTCTGGATAAATTGTTCCGTCCGGGAACGGCTCTTTTATTCTACCTGGAAAGGACCGGCCGCAGGGTCGGCCGGCATAGTCCGTAAGGTGACCTGCATGGCTGGAATAAGGGATATAATTGTCGTCGGCGACCGGGTATTGATACGGCCCGAGGAGGAATCGGACCAGACCAGCCACGGGCTGTACCTGCCCGCGGGGGTGCGCTCTAAAGAAAAGGTACAGGGTGGAACCATTATGAAAGTGGGCCCCGGATACCCTGTTCCGAACCCGGCATACATGGATGGTGAACCGTGGTCGACCGAAGACAGGGAAATGGTGAAATACGTGCCGCTGCAGGCACAACCGGGCGACTACGCGCTTTTCCTCCGGGAAAAGGCTATCGAGATCGAATACCAGGGAGAGAAGCTCCTAATTATCCCCCAGAGCTCACTGCTGGTACTGGTTCGCAAGGATCCCCTGGAGGAATTACAGGAATAGAGCTGATCAGCCGAGGACCATCAGACCCAGCGCAAAAGGGTCTCATCCAGCCGCTTTCTCATACGGTCGACATGGGATCCCTCCCAGTAGACCCGTTCGCAGACCGGGCATCCGGCGAACCGGGAGGCATGCTCCAGGACCTTTACCGGCACCCGCTCTGATGCCTGTTCATAGCTCAGCGGGTTGAGGGGCTCGTTGCAGACAGTACAGCGCGAAAAAAGACGCTCATGCCACGGAAGGTCGTAGTGGTTTACCACCTGACGCAGCTGCACCATCGGTCTGGTCGAGTCGATCAGAAGGTAGTTGTCTATCCACCACTCGGTGGGAAGCGTGCGATCGCGTGTAAGCAGAATACGGCTTTCGTCAATGGCCAGGCGGACCAGATCCCCGTCGTCGATTCCTTCCTGATAGGCCGCATCGTATCCGATTACACGCAGCCACCGGGCAAGGCGGCCGAGCATGACATCGACCATGAACCTCAGCTCCTCTGGCCTGTCCGGCACAATCAGCGACCGAATCTTCACCTCACGACCGACACGGCTGCCGCAGGCGCACTCAATCGTACGACCATACTGGAAAAGCGTAATGTCGTACTCGCGACCGCATTTTGGGCAGAAGACCGACATCGGGGGCATCCCTCCACTGCCGTAGGGAAAGGGCCATGCAACGGGCGGCTGCACCTACCATATACCATATACCTTTAGCACGAATTTACCGCAGCTCCTATCTGCAAGCACCGATTCAGGGAAAGAGCATCGGCCTGGAAATCCATTCATCAATGAGTATAGACTCACGCCTATGAAAAAGATCATCAACTATCTCGCCGTAGTGTCACTCGGTTCGACCTGTATAGGCTCCACCACATCAGCGCAACCATCTCTTCAGAACAATCCCCCGGCAGGGGTGATGGATGTGCAGATTCAACAGGCCGTCCGGAAATACCGGGATCACATAATCGACCTACGCCACCACATCCACCAGTACCCGGAGCTGAGCAACCGGGAGTTCAAGACCGCACAGCTGGTGGCCGAGCACCTGCGGGCGCTCGATTTCGAAGTGCGGACCGGAATCGCCCACACGGGGGTGGTGGGTATTTTGAAAGGTGGAAAGCCCGGTCCGGTCGTTGCGGTACGGGCGGACATGGATGCCCTTCCTGTCACAGAGAAGACCGACTTCCCTTTTAAATCCACCGTTCGAACAACCGCCGGCGGCCGCGAAGTCGGTGTAATGCATGCCTGCGGCCACGATATCCATACAGCCGTGCAGCTCGGGGTGGCTTCGGTGCTGGCGGAGCTGCGTGATGACATCCCTGGAACCGTGCTGTTTATCTTCCAGCCAGCCGAGGAAGGCGCTCCCGCCGGCGAAGAGGGCGGAGCCAGCCTGATGCTCGAGGAGGGTGTCTTCGAAGATCCCAGGCCTGAGGCGATATTCGGCCTTCACGCCAGCGCCGGGATGCCGGTTGGAACGGTCGGATACACTGTCGGGCCGGCCCTTGCGGCGGTTGACCACTTCTACCTTACCATAAAGGGTACTCAGTCTCACGCGGCGGCGCCACATCACGGAGTGGACCCCGTCGTAATGGCGGCACAGATCGTAATGGCATTGCAGACCATACCATCCCGCTCTCTCGACCCCATTCAGCCAAGCGTTGTGACCGTCGGCATGATCCACGGCGGTGAGAAGTTCAACATCATCCCCGAAGAAGTACAGCTGGAAGGGACCGTACGCTCATACGATGAGGGCGTGCGCGATACAGTAGAACGCCGTATGAGAGAGATCGCAGATGGAATTACTCGGGCCGGCGGCGGCTCGTTCACCCTCGACTACGGACGTGGTAGCCCACCGACTATCAACGACCCGGAACTATCGAACAGGATGGTTCCCACGCTTGTGCAGGTTCTAGATGCGGAAAATGTTATCGAAGATTCTCCGACCATGGGAGGAGAGGATTTCGCTTATTATGCACTGGAGATCCCCGGATTTTTCTACTGGTTGGGCATAGTAAAGGAGGGAACTGTATGCGGCCCCCTCCACTCCCCCACTTTCAGGGCGGATGATGATGCTGTGCCGGTGGGGATGCGGGTGATGTCCAACCTGCTTATCGACTACCTTTACAACAGCTCGGGTGGGCAGTAGCGGGTGGCTGGCAGCATGTGTACAATCTACAAATAAACGCCTAGAGCCATAAATGGAGATACCCTTGATGCAACCTACATCACTCTCCCGATTTCTCCGACTCTCCCCCTCTGCTCCGGCAAACCTCCACAGGTATACAGCCACGCTGCTGGCCTTCGCTTTCGTTGTGCTGACAGCAGCAGGATGTGCCTCGAGTGCGCCCAGCATCGATGATTCCAGCATCAGGAGGAAACTCGATCTCCGACTTCAGATGGCGCTGGGAGGTCAGGGATTGGGGGAAGAGCTGGGCGAATATATCCGTGTCATCGTACGCCTGACAGGGACCGGTACTGAGGAGGACAGGGAAGAGCTCGGTCAGTATGGTGCCGTCGGTGCAATCATTGGCCCCGTTGTCACGTTGACTCTCAAACCGGAGCGCGTGGTGGAGGTCGCTGCACTGCCGCGTGTGAAATTAATCGAATTCGATGCGCGGAACGTTCCGATGCCGACCCCACCACCACCCCCGAATCCCGCAACCGGTTGACCGGTATAGGTGGAGCAACACAAACCTGAGCGGTAATGAGGCAGTGACACCGGATGAATCGAGGACACAAAAATGAGTAGAAGGCTTATCCCGGCCTCATTGGGTTGTGCAGCGCTGGTATGGATCGCACTGACCGGTGCAGCACCACAGGATCCTCCCCCAGTCAGCCGCATCGATCCAATCCTGCAGGTCACGCTGGAACGGCTTGAGACAAAGATAAGGAGCAGCGGGGAAATTGGAGATATATCCCGGCTGGCCAGAGCTGCCGGCGTGGTCCCGACACCGCTGACGCC
>JAGLTZ010000234.1 GCA_023135015.1 Candidatus Latescibacterota bacterium | reverse complement strand
GTCTCTCAGAGAACACCGTCGCCTCCTACCGAGGTGATCTGGCCGGGTATGCCGCTCACCTCACGAAGAACGGCATCACAGACCCCTCCAAAATAGCTGAACGCGATGTCAGGGAGTATATCGGTGGAGGCATCATCTCCGGGCTCTCCCCACGGAGCGCGGCCCGCCGCCTCTCCTGTCTTCGCGGCTACCACGCGTTTCTCCCTCTGGCTCTGCTTGAGAGAGGCGAGGGCAGGAACTACACGGACCCAACGCTGCACATGGAAACCCCAAAGATGTCGCGCAGGCTGCCGGATGTGCTTGGCGTGCACGAGATGGAGAAACTGCTGAATGCACCCGACACGGCGACGCTCCTCGGTGTGAGAGACCGCGCCATGCTGGAGATGGCATACGGGGCGGGACTCAGGGTGAGCGAACTCATCGGTCTCGAGCTGTCAAACCTGTTTCTCGAGGACTCCTACATACGCGTATTCGGAAAGGGCTCGAAGGAACGTATCATCCCGGTGGGAAACACGGCGATAGAATGGACGGAGCGATACAGGCGAGACGTGCGCCCCGACCTGATCGCCAGGGGAGCCCTCACTGACGTGCTGTTTCTGAATGCTCGGGGACGCCCTCTTACACGTATGGGGTTCTGGAAGATACTCCAGAAGCAGGTGAACAGATCGAGCGTGCGCGAACGCGTTAAACCCCATACGCTCCGCCACTCGTTTGCGACACACCTGCTCGAGGGTGGTGCGGATCTCAGGGCGGTCCAGGAGATGCTGGGACATGCGGACATTTCCACCACCCAGATCTACACACATGTCGATCGCTCCTACCTTAAGGACATACACAAGACGTTCCATCCTAGAGGATGAGCGACATTCCTTCGGCATTAGAACCACTCTACCCGGAACCCGGAGCCGATCTGGGTTCAATTCTCGATGAGCGCCTTACCAGCGCAGCCTTCGATGCGGCACAAGCGGTGGTCCGGTGTTCCAGGAGTCTGGGAATACCCTCATATGCGGTCGGCGGTCCGATCCGGGACATGCTTCTAGGGCGGTCTGTTACAGATATCGATGTTGTGGTGGAAGGGGACGGTATAAGCTTCGCAGGTGAGCTTGCCGCCGGGGAAAAGGGGAAGATGGTGGAATACGCCAGATTCGGGACCGCGCTCGTTGTGCTCCCGGGCGGTGTAAAAATCGATGTGGCTACTGCTCGTGAAGAGCGCTATGTAAAGCCCGGGGCTCTGCCCGCTGTCGAGCCCGGCTCGCTCGACAGGGACCTGCTTCGGCGGGATTTCTCGATCAACGCCATGGCGGTGCGCCTTGGTCCGGACGAATACGGGAGGTTCGTCGATACATACGGGGGTATAAGGGACCTGGAGGCCGGATTGATCCGCGTGATGCACGACGGATCCTTCACAGATGATCCGACCCGCATCCTCCGCGCCGTGCGTTTTGAAACCCGGTACGGGTTTTCAATCGAGGACCGGACCTACCGTCTTCTCGAAGACGCCGTCCGCAGCGCAGTGCTGGCTGAAGTCAGCAGGCAGCGACTTCGTGAAGAGATCGTAGCCGTCCTGAAGGAAGAGGAGGCCCACAGTGCGGTGAGCCGGTTGTATGAGGCCGGTGTGTGGAAGGACTTATTCGGGTCCGATTACCGCCTGCCGAAAAAACTGGAGGAGCGGTTTCAGAGTGCGGATGAGGCCATCGTCTGGTACTCGGAGTTGGCAGAGGAGCACGGGTTGACAGGGGCCAGGCCATGGTTGGTGCGGTGGCTGCTGCTGATGAGTGATACCCCGCTCGGGACAACCGAGAGGATCACTTCCAAGTTTCATTTAGGCAAGACTGCTCTTAAAAGCATCTCAGAGCTCAAAGAGCGCCTGGAGAAAGTGCGCAGGTTCCTGGAAACGGGCGATTTTGGCAGCAAGAGCACGCTTTATCGAATGATGGAAGGACTGGCTCCCGAGACGATGATCTATACGGTTGCTGTTTCAGGTCGGGAAGATACTCTCCATAGAATTGAACAATTCCTGCTCGAATTACGTCCAATTGAGGCGTGGGTGAACGGGAACGATCTTAAGGTGATGGGCCTTCCTGAAGGCCCGTTGATGGGGAGACTCTTGGCTCAGCTCTTCGATGCCCAGCTGGATGGGATCATCAGAACAAGGGAAGAAGCGCATATAGAGGCGAGAAAAATAGTGAATAACCGGAGCAGATAGCACGTGGATATGGTTGAATTCCTGAGTCAAACACTGATCGTGCTGCCTCCGGTCCTGCTGGCGCTGACCTTCCACGAGTGGGCCCACGCCTGGTCTGCCAACAGGCTTGGGGACCCTACCGCCAGGCTGCAGGGCAGGCTGTCCCTCAATCCCCTTGTTCACCTTGATCCGATCGGGACACTGGTACTCTTGCTGACACGTCTGATCGGATGGGCAAAGCCGGTGCCGGTTGACACCCGCTACCTGAGGAATCCAAAACGTGACCTCTTCTGGATAGCCAGCGCGGGTCCAATCGCCAACCTCACACTGGCTTTCCTTCTGGGTATAATCATACGTCTGGGGGGTCCTGCCCGATTCTTAAACGCGTATCATTCTTTCAGGATGGGTATTCCACTTCAGGGCACAGCAGAAACATTGAGCGCAATGGTATGTCTATGTTTTATTATCAATATCGTTCTTGCCTGGTTTAATATGATACCGATACCACCCCTCGATGGGTCAAAGGTAGTGATGCGCTTCCTTTCACCTGAGGCGACGGTAGCATACTTGCAGTTCAGCAGGTATAGTTTCCTGATACTGCTACTCCTTTTTCTGGTGCCGGCGTTCTGGGGGGTGCTCTGGAGCATTTTGGGGCCGCCTGTCGCACTAACCGGATACCTTTTTGGGGGTATCAGGCTGTTTTGACCCGGTCCGGAAGGATGTAGAAATCATTGATAATCATGCAGTGAAGAGTTAATAGTGGTACGTCTGCGACAAAGACAGCGTTTTCAGACCGGCAGGAAGGAATCGGTCACTGACAGTCTGATAGGGGCAGGAGATGCTGAAGAGGGCCCCATCAAGCATATACAGTTACAGAGATCACCCCGGTTGTGGAACAAACACATCCGCTCCCGGTCACTTGTATTATTACTGGTGCTGCTTGCTCTTATACTGGCAGCCATAGCAATGCTGGCGTAAGCAGTCAGGGGAGGGACAGAGGATGGCAATTAAACTCGGGCAGATGCTCCTGAAGGCGGGTGCCATCAACGAGGAGCAGCTTGAGGAGGCGCTGTCCAAACAGAAGACCACCGGTGGTACACTCGGTTCCAACCTTATCGGCATGGGGATACTCACCGAACAGGAGATATTGGATTATCTGGGGAAACAGCTGAATGTAGGGGTCATTTCTCTTAAGATTGATGACCTCAAACACGAGGTCACCAGTATGATCCCTGCGGACGTCGCCAAGAAGTTCAACGTTATTGCCGTGGAGAGAAACGGGAACACACTTACGGTCGCAGCCGCCGATCCAACCAACATATTCGTTCTCGATTCGATCAAGTTCGTCACCGGATTCAATGTTAAACCGGTCATTGCAGCCGAATCAGCCATCAAGGAAGCCATCGATAGCCTATACGCCGTGGAGGACACGGCTGAGGCCGTGGAGGACGTGCTGCGCGACTTTGAAGGGGAAGAACTGGAGATTCTCGAAGAGGAAGAGGAGATGGAGGAGGAGGCCCTCGAAGCGGCTATTTCCGATGCTCCTCTGGTTCGGCTCGTCGACTCGATCATCATAGATGCCATCCGGAGAGGGGCATCCGATATCCATATTGAGCCTTATGAACGTGCGGTCAGGGTCCGCTACCGTATCGACGGCACCTTGATAGAGATGTCACCGATTCCATTCAGGTTGAAGTCAGCCGTGATTTCACGCATCAAAATCATGTCCGACCTTGACATTTCCGAGCGGCGTGTTCCCCAGGACGGCCATATAGCACTGGAGCATAACTCACATCAGTATGACCTGAGAGTTTCTTCATTGCCCGCAGTCGGCGGAGAAAAAATTGTTATCAGA
>JAGLTZ010000233.1 GCA_023135015.1 Candidatus Latescibacterota bacterium | reverse complement strand
CGGCCATCAGGTGATTGACTGGATCGCGGACTACCTGGAAAAAGGTCCGCAGGCGCCAGTCCTTGCCCAGGTTGAACCGGGCGAAATCACCGGTCAGCTTCCGAAGGATCCTCCATCTGAGAGCGAATCATTTGACGAGATATTCCGCGACTTCAATGAGATCCTCTATCCGGGTTTCACCCACTGGAACAGCCCCAGGTATATGGCCTACTTCCCATCTTCTGCATCCGGGCCCGCAATCCTGGGAGAGCTGCTTGCCGCGGCCACCAGCCAGAATGTCATGGCATGGAGGACCAGCCCCTGCGGCACCGAGCTGGAGCTGAGGGTGCTTGAATGGCTCCGGGACCTCCTGGGGCTGCCCGACGAGTTCCACGGCCATATCGTGGATACCGCATCAATTGCAACAATGCTTGCACTGGCCGCCGCGAGGGAGGCGCATCCAGAGCTGCAGATCCGCACCCGCGGCGCTGCTGGACGCTCCGATCTGCCCCCCCTCACCGTATACGCATCAGAGGAGGCGCATTCTTCCGTGGATAAATCCGTGATGACCCTCGGTTACGGCCTTGAGCAGATGCGCAAGATACCGACAGACAGCGAATTCCGTATGTTATCGAATGAATTACATGAAGTAATTCTGACGGATCTGGAAGCCGGCTGTCACCCGCTGGCGGTTGTGGCTACAGTCGGCACCACTTCGAGCACCGGCATAGACCCGGTTGCCGAAATCGCCGACATCTGCGAAGAATTCAACCTGTGGCTTCACGTTGACGCCGCCTACGGCGGGGTGGCCGCTATAGTGCCGGAAAAGCGCTACATCATGGACGGGTGCGACCGCGCCGACTCCCTGGTTGTAAACCCCCACAAATGGCTCTTCACTCCGGTTGACTGCAGCGCATTCTTCGTCCGGAGACCTGAGGTGCTGAAAGCCACCTTCAGCCTGGTGCCCGAGTACCTCTCCAGTGAGCGTGACAGCGAGGAGGCCGTCACCAACCTGATGGACTACGGCATCCAGCTGGGCCGGCGTTTCCGCTCGCTCAAACTGTGGATGGTCCTGCGATACTTCGGCGCAGAAGGCCTGGCCGAGAGGCTACGTTACCACATGAGGCTGGCTGAAGACCTGGCGGAAACAATAAGGAATCAGCCGGGGGTGGAACTGATGGCGCCTGTCAACTTCGCGACCGTCTGCTTCAGGTTCCGGCCGCAGGGAATGGAGGGCAGTGACGAGGAAATCGAAACCCGGCTCGAGGAGTTGAACTCAACTATCATGGCAAGGGCCAACGCCACCGGAGATGTCTTCCTCAGCCACACGAAGCTGAAGGGCCGCTATACCCTGCGCCTGGCTATAGGGCACCTCCGGACCACCGAGAATGACGTCCGGGAGGTCTGGAACCTGCTGACCAGGCTTGCCGAAGTATCGGCGGAATGAAGAAGCTTTAGCTGTCAGGTATCTATCGGTATCAGCGATCAGGGTTCTCGTAGACGATCCTGCCGTCGACGATCGTGTAGAGCACCTCGGTCTTCAGAATATCCGCGGGATCGATCTCGATCAGGTTCTGATCGAGCACTGTGAAATCGGCATACTTGCCCGCCCTGATCGAACCGAACTGATCCTCTTCAAACGCGGCCCATGCGCAATTAATCGTAAACGCCTCGATGGCTTCGTGGACGGTGATCTTCTGCTCCGGATACCAGCCACCTTCAGGCTTACCGTCGAGCGTTGTACGGTTGACAGCGGCATGGATCAGGTAGCGGGGATGCTGGTGGTAGATGGCAGCGTTCGTGCCCGGCCAGTCGCTTCCGAACACCAATACTGCGCCGTTATCCTTGAGGCTGCGGAAGGCGTAGGCCCCCTCGCACCGATCCCCGATCCGCTCATACATCCAGCGCATATCGTCCGATAGGTGGTAAGGGTTGATCTCAGCCACAAGACCCAGTTCGCCAAAACGGGAAAAATCCTTCTCGTGTACGACCTGTGCGTGGATGACCCGCCACCTGTGATCTTTGATATCGAATTCCTTTATGACCCGCTCATACATGGTAAGCAGGGTGTCCACGCCCTTATCGCCTATGGCGTGGATGTGGGGGGCGAACCCCGCCCTATATCCCCTCCTGATCAGCTCTTCCATGCCCGGAGGAGGGGTCATTCGGACCCGCCATACTCCGTAGTGATTCGGCCGGTCATCGTACGGCTCATAGAACATGGCCCCCCAGCTTCCCATAATCCCGTCGATGAAGTCCTTCAGCCCGGCAAACCGCAGCCACGGACCACCGAACCCGTCGCTGATCCCGACCCGCTGGAGGAACTCCGCCTTCTCAAGCGTCGGCCTCGGCCGGACACGGGCGGTGAGCTCGCCGTTGGCATACAGCTCCTGGAATATCTCTAACTGATCAGGCGGGGTGATGTCGTGGAACATGGTGATGCCGGCCTCCGCCATCTTCTTGAGTGCCAGACGTGACTCGGCGAGCCTCCGCTCATGCGATGTACCGGGCAGTGCCCTGAAGAGACGCATGATGGCGCCGCGGTTCCCCTCGAAGAGACCTGTGGGATTCCCTCTTCTGTCCCGGTGGATGGTTACGCCGCTCGGATCCCGTGTGTTCCTGTCGATACCGGCCATCTCCAGAGCAACGGTGTTAGCAAGGTACATGCTGCCATCCCACCGGTTGACCAGCACCGGGTTCCTCCGTGTTACGGAGTCGATCATGCCCTTGTCAGGTTGGAAGAGGTCCTCTTTTTCGCCGGCCACCTCTTTTCCTTCACCTGTTGAACCTGCCTGCCACGATTCGTAGGCCCCCCATCCCCCACCGGTTATGGACCATCCGTCCTCCATCCGATCAACGGCTTCCTTCAATGCTTCCCGGAGCCCTTCCTCATCACTGACTGCAGCCAGGTTTGCACCAAGCAGCAACCTGCCGGCTGAATCGAAGTGGGTGTGTCCGTCGATGATGCCGGGAAGGACGAACGCCCCCTTAAGGTTGATCGTCCGGGTTCCCGCACCGCGCCAGCGGTCGACTTTGGCCCTGGAGCCGACCTCGACGACCTTGTTCCCCTTTATTGCCACGGCCTGGGCCCACGGTTGGTCGTGCTCCATGGTATAGAAGCGGCCGTTAGTCAGGATCAGATCGGCCACTCTTGATCCTTCGATCCGCCGGCTGCTGCAGCCAGCCAGAACCACCGCTGCAAGAAGCGATACCATCAGCGCAAGGCGGAGAGGATGTCCGGGGACGGACCCCGGCGTGCGAACCTGCAGCAGAATAGCGGGGAATGAATCAGGGAGTAGCTGCATTGTTGCGATCTCCTAACAGTTTACGGTGCAGGCAGTGTCCTGAAGAGTAGCGAGCTGGAGGCCGACTTGCCGGTAAGGGTATCGGTTACAATAAGTGTAACCTCGTAGGTCATCGGCTGCAGCCCGCTCAGGTCGATCTCGAGGAAGGAATGCACGTCACTTGTTATACCGCTGCTGGAAACGCTGCTCGTAATAACCGCCTGCTTCCTTCCAGCTCCCACCAGAGAGGCCAGGCCCTGGAACAGCCTTGTTGTCAGGGCCATACCCTGAGGAGCCTCCGCCACCGAGTAATCCACCCTGTAGTCGGTCCCCCCGTACTGGTCCTTGGTCAGATTGTAGATCTCGTAGTAGATGAAGAGCGGCTGGTCGACCTGCAGGGCCCGGCCGGGCAGCGGCAGCACTTCCAGGCCACGCCTGATGAAGGCCCCCTCTCTCGCGGGGTCCGTCTGGGTGATCAGTGCAGCGGGGAGGATGTTGCTCACCATCAGCTCGCTGCCTGAGTAGTCGGGCAGTTCCACTATCTCTTCGGCGGTGGCCCGCTTGCCCGTCTCCGGATCGAGAATCATGGTGGTGAGCCGGTAGGTCCCCGGGTCCACTTCCATGCGCGTCGCGTCCACGAATAGAGGGATACCCCTTATCTGGATCTGGGGGATCGTCCTGAGCCTTCTCGACTTCTGGCCGGTCTCGGCCACGAGCTCCCACGACTCTGTATAGAGGTCCACCTCTACATCGATAGTGGCGTATGAGCCCGTCACGCTCCTGAAGGCCCCGAACTCATCAGGCAGCAGAGCGAAGGCATATTCAACTACTGTCTTCCCATTTTCTCCCTTAAAGGTCACGACCGAGTCCATCGGGTCGATTACCTCGATCTTCTCCTCCTCCTCGCTCACCGTCGGGAGCAGTGTCTCCATCTGGGAAACCAGCAGGCGATGGCGATCACTGGTAAGCAGGTAACGCCCGCGGCCGATCGGGTCCTCGAACTTGACATCGATCCCGCGGTCCGGGTAAACCCAGCGCTCCGGGTCTCGGCCGGCTATCATGGGAGAGACGACTCCACCCTTTGACTGTATCGAGGCGTCCACGAACCCGACTCGCTCGGTAGCGAAGGTATCGGCTTCACCGATGTCTCCCGGCGACAGCCCCATGCTCACTTCGAAATCCCTCCTCTTCTTTATGAAGAGCGGGTCGTCAACGCTCAAATCGGTCGCGAAAGGGCGGTTCCGCCCCGTTCGAATATCGGGCGGTCCGTAACGGACGTAGAAATCCCCCCTTGGATCCCACGGCCAATCATGCTGACCGAATTCTATTCGTGCGTATGCGATCCGGATGAAGTGCTCCAGGAGTCGCTCATTAACCCGCGTCTTCGGGTCGGGATCGCGTATCCCCCAGTAGTGGGCTCTGAATGCCCGGCGGCCGGCATCGTTGAGGGCCAGGAATCCGGACCTTTCTCTGGGCGTAAGGACCAGGCCCATACCCATATAGAGGTTCCGCTCCTCCTCATCGAGGACGGGTAGATAGCGCTCGAAGACCTGCATCGACTCCTCGGCCCGGCCCGCCCTCCAATGGGAGGCGGCCAGATAGGGATAGGCCTCGGTGAAATCGGGATCGCGGCCCAAGATCGCCTCGGCCGTGGCAACGGCGGGATTCCAGTTGCCCAGATCAACCTGGGTTTTCAACAGGTCAATCCTGGCCAGTGAGTGTGCAGGGTTGGCATCGATCTGCATCCGGAAGGCTTCTTCGGCGCCCGCGTAGTCCTCATACACCTCTTTGAGAAGATCACCCAGCTGATAGTAGGCATCGGAGTGAGAAGGATCGAGATCGAGCACCAGTCTCAGCTCCCGGCGGGCCATCTGGGCATTGTCCCTGCCGAGATCTGTTTTGGCCATCCTGACGTGGGCAAGCGCCCGGTAATAATGGGCCTGCGGATCGGTAGGCATCAGTGCGGTAGCGCGCCTCAGATACTCAAGCGCCCGTTCGGCTCCAGCCGGATCTTCCAGAAGCACGCGGCCCATACCCAGAACCGCCTTCGGGTGATCTCCGTCGAGCCGGAGCGCCTGGTCGAAAAGAGTGCGTGCGGCCTCTATCTCCCCCCGTTCGAGCCGGGCGGTGCCGGAGTCGGCAAGGGCCGCGACCCGCTCCCTGACACTCTGCTGCTGGCCCGCCGCAGATGAAGACCAGAGCAGAATGCAGATAGAGAGAATGAGGTAACCCAGCGATCGGTTAGGCAAGAGACGGCTCCATTGTATTTGTTAGTGTAACCACTGATAGGACGCTCCGCTTCAACCGGTTGTCTACTATCTGTTCTCGAAGAACTCATACGCGTCGATGATATCCAGGTACACACCGTCGAATCCCGCATCGATAATCTTCTTTAGATATGAATCATCATTCCCGTAGATGATGCTCTGCCAGTCCGCTTCCCAGTATCTGACCTTGTAATTTCCGGGCCAGTTCGGATTCTCCGATGCAATCCAGGATGGATTGCCGGGCCCCCATCCCGATTGCCAGTAATAGCGATAGTCCTCAGCTTCGCCGATACTCATGTAAGCGATTACCAGCCTGTGACCCCCGTTGTCCTTCAGTTTCAAAGAGGTGACATCCGCCGGTGCCAACTGCCCGGGATCGTAGAAGAGATCGATAATGACGACGTCGTAGTCGGTGGCCACGATCGCGTTCAGAAAGGCGGTCTTGTCCGCAAAGAGTGACGAATCGAGCAAATAGAGGAAATTCGCGGCCTCCGCCAGACTTGTCACATCGCTGGCATTGATATTGTAAGGAGTCGCGGGGTATGCGGGAATGTTGTCCAGGTCCCTGTGATCGGCCGCGAAGGATATGTAACCCCGTGAGAAACTCTGGTCATATGAATCGTCCATGTACGACTGCGTCCAGCAGTAGTCGGTGACCAGAACCTCGACATCATTGTCCTCGGCCAGATCCATGAAGCCGAGCATGTAATCCCTCTCGGTGGCCGGGGTCGCCACATTATCGGTATTATAACCGTAGAAAAGGTCCTCGCGCCCAACTCCGCTTATCGCGCTGATGTATGTACTTGCCGGTGGCCCGCTCGATTCCCCGGAGGATGAAAGCAGCTCGTGTCCGTTCTGTGGAATAACCATGAAATCAGCGTCGAATCCGCGCGCGTAACCGCTGATCGCCTGCACGAAATCCCGCATATCCTGACGGTAATTGCGGCCACTGGTCTCTGGCTCTGATGTAGAGTCATCACAGCTGGAGAATCCAACCAACAATCCTGCCGTCAATGCTAATAGCGATCCGTGGCGAAGCTTCATTGCTGCCGCCTTTCGCTGATGGTTAGGGTGCCTTTTATGGGCCCTGTTCGTCAGAGCTGATCGGAGCTGCGGACGAATTTCACAGCACTTTCGACTCTGACACGAGGTGGTGGCTCCGCACTCTCGGCCGCGTACCCGACCGGAACCATGGCCACTGGTCGCAGGTTCCGGGGTAGATCGAGGATCATGTGTACTCCATCTTCGTTGAATGCTCCCACCCAGCATGCGCCAAGACCCATTGAATGCGCTGTCAGCAGAGCGTTCTGCACCGACGCCGCCACATCCATTATGGAATAGAGGTGAAGACCGCGTGTTCCATAACGGCGCTCTATGCTGTCATCGGTGCAACCGACTATGACAAGCGGCGCTTCAGCAATGAAATCCTGGCCCAGCGCAGCACGAGCTAGATCGTGCTGCAGCTCTTTATCTGTTACGAAAAAAAATTGCCGGCTCTGCATGTTACCCGCACTCGGGGCGGCGAGCAGAGCTTCGATGAGGGTGTCGATCTGTTCCTGGGTCAGCGTATCCGGGTGAAACATCCGGATACTGCGCCGGGATTTGATAATCTCCATCAATTTACTGTTGTCCATTTTCTGCAGGCCTGCCCTTCATTCTGCTTCCTGCCCGGCTTCCCTTCCATCTGCCCGGTGTAACTCTCATTCCTCAGAAATAGCATTGTAGACCCGTCTCGACCCCGAGAGGTAATAGGAAGTCAGAGACCCCTTTAGTCCCCGGCCCGAACCTGTTACATTCCCGTGCGAATTCTGGAGCCGCCAACGGGCTCCAGACCGGAATCCTTATCATGGGTTCCGGGATTGTGTAAGGAGCAAATGATGCAACTGACGCCGTTCGATATGTTCGCCTTCGCTGCATTTATCTGCTTCGTCGTAGTGGTTTCGCTCTATGCTTCGCGGAAAGAAGACACCTCTGAGGACTACTTCCTGGCTGGCCGGGGACTCAGCTGGTGGCTTGTCGGGTTCTCGCTCATAGCCTCCAACATCTCCTCGGAGCACTTCGTCGGACAGGCGGGCAAGGGATTCGGGAGTGCAGGGCTCGCTGTAGCCAGCTATGAATGGATAGCAGCGGTCACACTCGTTTTTGTTGCCATCTTCTTCCTTCCCAAGTTCCTCCGCAGCGGGATCTACACAATTCCCGAGTTCCTCGAATACCGCTACAACGAAGCCGCCCGCTCGCTCATGGCATTGTTCATGGTACTCATTTATGTATTCGTAACATTCGCAGCCGTGGTATATTCCGGCGCTCTGACCGTCAAAACTCTCTTCGGCGGCCAGTTCATATTCGGAATAGAGATCAATATCACATCCGCGTCCTGGGCACTCGGCATACTCGCCGCTGTCTACGTCGCCTGCGGAGGCCTCAAAGCCTGCGCCTGGGCGGACCTCTTGCAGGGTTCGGCGCTCATACTCGGCGGCGCAATCGTCGTCGTATTAGCTATGAAAGCGCTCGGCGCAGCAACCGCAGACGTCATACCGGAACTGGCGGCTATAGACCCCGGCGCCGGTGCTATCGAAAAATTCAGAACCATCAACGCCCATAAACTGCACATGGTCATGCCCCGAAACGATCCGGAAATACCATGGACGGCCCTGGTCCTGGGCTTATGGATACCGAACTTCTACTACTGGGGCCTGAACCAGTA
>JAGLTZ010000232.1 GCA_023135015.1 Candidatus Latescibacterota bacterium | reverse complement strand
TTGCATCCGCCGGCGGTGCAACACTCGTTCCCTGCTCGACAACCATAGGAAGTTGGAGATCGCAGGCATCAATCGGCGAGGAGAACGCACCTAATACGGCCCCGGCGGTGGCAACACCTGCAATGATCGCGATAGCGCCGCCGAGTATACACTGTGCGTGGTCAGAAGCGGCAAGACTCACTGCACCGTCCTCCAGTTCGATCTGAAGCCTGACGGGCATCGGGACGAAGCCCCGGCCCTCGATCTCGATGATGGAGCTGCCTCCTCTAGCGGTTTTCCCGAAATAGAGGGAACACCTCTCTGAATAGACGTTCTCTGAGCTCACCAAGAACCCTTCGGGTATTCGGCTTCGTCTCTCCTTCCTCGGCCATCCCAAGCGTGTTGAACGCAGCGATGGCCGCGGCGCCGGTGAGTGGATCCACGTAGAAGAAGGAGACGAAGGCCTTCTGTCCCCCGGTGTGCCCGATCACTCGCAGGTCTCCGTACTCCAGAATGAAGAAGGTCAGGCCCATCGCCTCGCGCAGAACCGTGGGCTCCTCCGCGCCTTCTCGCCCGGGAGGCACGCTCTCGCCCACCTCCTGCAGCGGCTCCCACATCTCCTCCAGAGAGGCGCGGCTGAGGACCTCTTCATACGGCACGCCGGTTCCGGGGGCGGCCGCCTCAGCCCCCTCACCCGGACCGGCCAGGAATCCCAGATACCGCACCATGTCCGGGATGGGCGCGTTTAGCCCACCGTTGGCTGTGGTGATCCCCGTATCGAAGTCGAGCCCGTTGGCCACCAGCTCACCCTCTGTTACGTAATAGTTGTTGGAACGGTGTTTCAGAAGATGGAAAGGCGTACGGTCGTAGTAGCTCCGGTACATTCCCAGGGGCTTGAAGATGTTCTTGTCGACATAGACCTCGATGTCGTCCCCCGTCAGCTCCTCGATGATCTCCCCCAGGAAGATGATGCCCGGGTTCGAGTAGCTGTAACGGCTTCCCGGCTCGAACAGGATCTCCGTGTAGGGCATCATGCCCACGAGCTGCGCCCATGTTGTAGGCTCGTGGGGATGCCACGGCTCATCTCCACCCCACGGCCACGTCGGCCCCCGGAACCCCGCTGAATGGCTCAAGAGGTGCCGGATTGTGATCGACTCCATGGGACCGTAGGGGTTGTGGACCTTGCGCAGTTCGGGCAGGTAGTGCACCAGTGGGTCATCCAGGGTCAGCAGCCCCCGATCGCGCAGCTGCATGACAGCAATCCCCGTGAAGGTCTTGGTGATCGATGCCCAGTGGTAGATGGTGTTCTTGTCCACCGGGCGACCCTGTTCTGTGTCGGCCATGCCGTTGAATTCGCTGGCCAGCACCCTTCCCTTGTGCGCAAACCACAGGCTACTTCCCACGATCCCCTCTTCCCCGACCCTGTGGTGAAAGGCGTTCCTGATCTCGCGCCACGCTTCGGTGAATCCCTGGGGCGGCTGGGCCGAAGCCGGGCTCGGTGCAAGCATAGTTGCGAAAAGAGCGGAGATCACAAGCAGTGACGGGCCGGGGTGGGTGTTCTCTCCAGGCATATCTGATTCCCTTCGGCTTGCGTGGCGTGCAGCAGGTGGTAAGATTCCCCTGTATGGCCAGGATCAGCTTTCACGGGAGTATAGCAGCAGGGTTACGTATAGGAAGTTCAATTTCGGCCTCTATCGTAGCAAACCGCCGTTTGCCAGCAAAATGTTCTGTGTGAGCCCTGACGGGGAGCCTGATCAGGGCACTAACAAATTCACTCCCGCCAGTTATCGCGATTTTTACCTCCCTTGCCCTTTTTAAAAGGTGCGCACACCGGGTAACCCTGCTAACCCCGGAATTCACACACATCTCCACACACAAAAGCCCCCTGCAGCCTATCAACGTCCTGGTCTCGAACGAGCCTTCAGGCAGGTATTACCATGCGGGAGATCTGGTCAAAGAAACGTTGGGTTTGATCGGGGAAAATCCATGGATATAAGGCTGGTATGGGATTTCAACTTTAAAGTATTATTCTTCCGGAGAGCTTTGGTTCCAGTCCAATATGAAATTGATCGGTTGCAGTTCCAGAAAGAGAACTTTCCGACTATCGAAGGGATCAGGGTGCTTGATGATGTGGAAACACTCGGTTCACTTCACAGATCTTGAAGCAATGCCATCATGAGATTGTCATTAGCGCTGTTAACAATTTACTGGATGTTGGCGGGTTTTCCACAGGCAGAACCGATTCTTGAATTTACACTTGCCCCCTCTGAGGATCTTCTCAATCAACCTGTGTCTATCGATCTTTCAGGATCGGATTATTACCAGGATACAGGAAAACTGGTTTTATACCGCGTGGATGGAAATAACAGAACCATCATCCCGTCACAGCTTGAGAACGGGATGAGTCCGAAACTCTGGTTCCTTCCCGGCCGGATCATACCGAGTGGTGAGGAAGTTTGTTTCGAGATAGTGAAACTGTCGGGCACCAGGGCAGAGATCGTAATGACTGCCAGGGCGGATAAAGATCATATCACGATTTTTTCCGGTGAACAGGAAGTACTGAAATACCGGCATTCAATGATTGAGGCTCCTGAAGGAATAAATCCTCTATACCGTAAACAGGGTGCTTACATACATCCACTCCTGTCGCCCGCAGGTAAAGTTCTGACTAATATCCAGCCGGCTGATCATTACCATCATTACGGGATATGGAATCCATGGACCAAAACCATTGTCGATGGACAGGAAGTGGATTTCTGGAACCTGGCACTGGGTGAGGGGACAGTGCGTTTTGCAGGTTTGATCTCCAAAACTGCAGGCGAGGTGTTCAGCGGATTTACCATCAGGCAGGAACATGTGAATTTCAAAGCCCTGGGACCTGAGCAGGTGGCCATCAATGAAAGCTGGCATGTAAAAAACTTTCCTGTGGAAATTGAGGGAAGGACCTGCTGGTTAATAGATTTTACCTCCACCATGAATAACCCCCTGGATTCGGCTATTGAATTATCTGCTTACCGTTACGGAGGAGGGATAGGATGGCGGGCGACTGCAGCATGGAACAAAGATAATAGCAGCGTCCTGACCTCGGAAGGCAAAACCAGGAAGGATGCAGATGGCACGCATGCCCGGTGGTGCAGGGTGGAGGGATGGTTCCCCTCCGGCATCAGCTCCGGTATTCTTTTTTGCAGCCATCCCGGGAACCGGGCGCATCCCGAACCCATGCGGGTCTGGCCTGAGGATGCTAATGATGGCAGGGGAGATGTTTTTTTCGAGTTCTGTCCCATCAGGCATTCAAAATGGACGATATACCCGGGGAAGGATTATGTCATGAAATACCGGATGCTGGTATTCGATGGAGAGATCAGCCCTGAGATTGCTGAATCTGTCTGGCAGCACTACGCACAGCCTGTCAGCATTGAATGGATAAAATAATATCCCTTTAACCTATGAAAAGAAGATCATTTATTCAAAAAGCAATGGCTGGTACAGCAGG
>JAGLTZ010000231.1 GCA_023135015.1 Candidatus Latescibacterota bacterium | reverse complement strand
TCAACAGCTTCAGCCGCCGGCGCACGATGCAATCAGGAGCTGGCCCGCGTAGTAAATGGGCAGGCCAACGACCCTGTTTCTGAAATCTTTTATAACGAACCGGTCGCGGGCTACCGCAATGTCGGAAATATAGAAAAACAGGGCGCCGAGAACAAGCCGGGGAGGCGCTGCCTCTCCCAGGGCGCCCAGTGCCGTGGCCACCATCGCTGAGATGACTACGATATAGGCGACTACCGGTCTGAGGAAGTTTTGGGGGATGTGGGGTTTCAACCAGCGGAATATCGCGGCACCCATGACTGCGACTACAACAATCCCTCCTGCGGTATAAAGGAAGTCGATCCCGTGGATGATGAAGGCAGCCACATAGGCCAGTTGCCCGAGCAGGAAGCTCACGAGTCCGGCCAGAAACAGTTTTTTTGCGCGGCCGAGCAGAAAGGCATCTCCCAGAAATGAGAGGAGAAGGCCGGCCAGGATGAACTGGCCGAACAGGCTATTGAGGGCTCCGGCCGCCAGAGCAGCCCCGATGAAGCCGAGGGAGGCCAGCGGTTTGGTGACCACGCGTCCCGGCGCCCACTCTCGCCGCTCGGCGAGTAGGTGGAGAGGGACCGCTGCGGCCGTGATACATACAGACGCTGTCATTAGGGGCGGCATTGTTACACTGATGGCCTGTTGTTAGCCGGCTCCGGTCAGTTCTTTTCCGTGCCGTACGTGAATGTCTCCTTCACCCTTTTTGGAAACCCTCCCGATCCAAGCTGCATCGCTCACTCCCGACTCCCGCAGAGCTGTGAGCAGTTCCTCTGCCCGCGCCTCGGCCACGCTGATCAGCAGCCCTCCCGAGGTCTGGGCGTCACACAAAAGCAGGCGCTCGATCTGCGGGATCTCCTCGTCCCACCTGACCATGGGGTTGATATGATCCAGGTTATCTCTGGTTCCCCCGGGCACGAATCCGGCGGTCGCCAGGTCGAGCGCTTCATCCACGAAGGGGACGGTGTCGGCCCAGATTTCGGCTTCCACATTACTGGCGGTGGTCATCTCCAGCATGTGACCCAGGAGGCCGAAACCGGTTATGTCCGTACAGGCGCTGACCGGAAATTGTTCCATTACCTCGGCGGCGCCTTTGTTCAACTCGCTCATCAAAGCGATGCTACTGGCGATGCCTTCGGGGCTGGCCGCACCGCGCTTGGCTGCGGTGGATAGTATTCCTACCCCGATCGGCTTGGTCAGTACCAGCGCATCGCCTGGCTGTGCGCCGCGGTTGGTCAGCACTTTCGCCGGGTCGATCACGCCGGTTACGGCCATCCCGAACTTCGGTTCCGTATCTTCGACAGAGTGCCCGCCAACGATGGGGATTCCTGCCTCTGCCGCCTTGCTGCCGGCACCTTCAAGGATCTGATCAAGTACTTCCCGCGGGAGACGCGCAGTCGGGAAACCAACGAGGTTAAGCGCGAAGAGGGGGCGGGCTCCCATGGCGTAGATGTCACTCAGCGCGTTGGCTGTGGCGATGGCCCCGAAGGCGAATGGATCGTCTACTATCGGAGTGAAGAAATCGACCGACACCACAACCGCCACTTCGGGGGATATCTGATAAACGGCAGCGTCGTCGGCCGTTTCGGCGCCTACCAGCAGGGCCGGATCTTCGATAGCAGGCAGCCGGGCCAGGATCTCTTCGAGCATCTGGGGACGGATCTTGCACGCACACCCGAGTCCGCGTGTGAAGTGGGTGAGCTTGACCGGTCCCTCCATAGGGTAGGGGGTCTCCGCCTCCATGGCACCTGAACCCCTGATACGGTTGACCACTTCGGCTATCTCCTCCGCGGCACTGTCGATCTCCTCGGATTTCGTCTCACGTCCCACGGAGAATCGGATTGTTCCCATTGCCACTTCCTCGGGCAGTCCCATCGCCTCGATGACGTGTGATATATCGATCTGATCGGCATGACAGGCGGCCCCTGCCGAGGCGGCTACCTCTTCCAGCTCATCTATGATGGTATTGGCCTCAAGGCCGGGGAAGGAGATGCTGAGCGTATTGG
>JAGLTZ010000230.1 GCA_023135015.1 Candidatus Latescibacterota bacterium | reverse complement strand
TGCTTCAAACAGGAGTGAAATTGCGTTCGAATAATCCCCCACCTCACGATGAGACAACCCGTGAAGGTTCTTCGGGGAAAACTCAGTTCCTATATTGAAGCCCTCGAAGTCACTGACCATCATCGACACAAAGGTGGCGAGTTCCTGCCCCCTCTCATGGGTGACTATCGTACTGATCACGGGATACTGTAATTCCGCTTCGTGAAGATCTATGAAGATATCCACCGCCTCTTTGCGGATAAGCTCCATGAATGCATAGCAGGTCTTTTCGGTGAGCGTGCCGTTAGGTCTCCCGGGCCAGGTTCTGTTTAGATTGCGGATGTCTACGTACGCCAGGTTCTGCCTGCTGGGGTAGTGGATGTAAACCTCCGGGTCGGGCCACTGATCGAGGGGATTGGACCAACGGTCGCCCATCCTGAATCTACGTTCCCCCCACTCTGTCGGAATCGTGTAATCGGGCGGATATGCGCCGCCCAGACGCGTAACCGTCGTCCCACTCCGATTCCCGCTCAGGACCAGGATCAGTCTCCCCTTCTCCATCACGGCATTCTCCGCGAACAGCCATGTAGCGAGCCTGCCCGCCGGCTCCTCCGGATGCGTTCCTCCCATAACGAATATCGTGGCGCCCTCTTCTTCCCCTTCGAAGAAGTAAATGTTGCAGTCATTTATCGTGCCGCTGATCTCCGGGAAATATTCGCCCAGTTTCTTGACCTCAGTCACTCCCGGACTCAGGACGACAGGCTCCTTCAGATGCCTGCTCCGGTAGAAGCTGATCCCGGAGAGTACCAAGAGAAGCAGACCGATGCCACACAGGGTGATTTTACGGATATATCCATTATTATCAGTCATGATCTACGCCTCTATTTTAGCCTGAATAACCGCAGCAGGAACGGCAATAATACTACAATATACAGTATTTCTTTTTCCCACTTTTTTGTCTTGATTAAATTCCATATTATTATAACCACAATGTAAGCAACTAACAAATAGTACATTATCGTTATTATATTAGTCATCAAATCCATTTTTTAACCCCGCATTGTCTGAATGCCTATTTTCCGCACGATCACAGACCTGTCAGGAAACCCAGGCTGCTGCTGAAAACCACCATCAGCGTGCCTATGGCCATGATTATAATGGCTGGAATCGCGCACGTTTTCAGGAACCCTATATAGGAGTCCTTGTAGTCGACGACATCCACAGTCAGCCTTCCGATAATAGCGGTTGGCGGCAGGGCATCGCCCAGCGGCCATATGACACTCATTCCGGCAAGAGCAACTATCGGATTGAGTCCGATAGTGTTGAAAAGCAGTACAAGAGGAACGCCTATGACCGGAGCGGCTCCCCACATCAGTACGGCCTCAGAGACCGGCAGAACCACAAAGAGAGTGGCGAAGACAAGAAAGATGGGAAGGGTCACGGTCGTTACTGCCAGAAGACCCCTGACCCCTGTCAGCGTCATCAGCTGCACAAGGATCCCGACACATGTCAGTGTCCCGATCAGAGGAAGAAGCTGATCGACGGTTTCCCTGGATATCCTGAGAATATCCAGTTTCACAGGAGAGAGGATCCAGGAAGTAGCCGCTGCGAAGAGAAACATCAATGGAAGGCCGATAACCGGGGTTGAATGGGGCCAGCGCCTTCCGATGAATATCAGCAGTATGAACAGGGCGAACGGAATGATGACCTTCAACCAGTTCATACCCGCCGGGGGCACAGGCAGTTCTGCAAGGGCCCTTCCGAGGTCGGTTTTCGAACCTTTCCAGCCCAGCACGAAAACCGTTATCAGAGATGCAATAACACACGGCACCAGCAGCGGCAGAAAAAAGCCCACATACGGCATGTTTACACCGGCGGCCGTCATCATCGCCCACAGGCTTACTGGAGGCGCTGCTGCGCTCAGGCCCGCGATAATAAACACGATTGCCGCGGTCCTGTTGAGGGGGATCCCCATATAGTTGAGTACGATGGCGACCATCCCCCCGGTTATAAGAACCGTGACACTGCCGGCACCGGTGAGAGCCCCGGGGAGCAGAAGCAGCAGGGTGAGCAGCATGAGGAGAAGCGCTCTGTTATTGTGAAACCTTGTCAGGATACCCCTGACTACGAAGGCGATCCCGCCCGATTCCTTCAGGATATTCATAAAAAGTGTGGCTGTTATGAAAATGAGATTGATATCCAGATAAGTTATCGAACCCTCCGCTATGTGCCTCACGGGGATCCCAAATCCACCCGCCAGCCCCCCGGCAATGGCCGCGGCCAGCATCGACAGTTCTGTTGACAGCTTGAAGAGTTTGGCAGTTACGTATACGACCACCATTACGCCGAGTACTATCCCGGCATATGTGAACATACTCACCGGCCACTGCCCCTATTTCTCGAAAATATTCCTTAAGACGTCACCCAGCTCCATATTCTTTTCGAATACGATCATCGGTATGCTATTGGCGTTTGAAATCGTTGTGAACCTCCCGTCCTCGTCTCCTTCCTTCAGAATGATCAGCAGTTGGGATTCGGGGCAGACCGCATCGATGGAAAGCTCGTCGGAATTGTCGCCGGGGGCCGCACCCTGCGCGCGTCTCGACATCCCCTCGATATGTGCTCCTATGATCTTGATGCCCTGTCTCTTCGCCTCCTCGATCACTCCCCCTATTCTTTCGAGCTCGTCCTTGATGGAAACCCCGGCTGCTCCCATTCCTTTCAGGCTTGCTCCCGTCACAATTATTAAAGATTTGAACGGGGCCCCGGATTCCTTTGCCGCGGATAGGTCTCCAGCGGCAACATGCAGATTGTAGACATGATCAATCTGTAATCTTTTCAGGAAGAATTGTATCCTTACAGGCCCCGGACTCTGACCACAGGAAGTAACCAGAACAGGTAATTCAGCTTTTTCACTACTTTCTTGGGTAAAAACTGGTGAAAAAACTGCCAATAAAAAGCTAGAAATAATAATTGTTCCAGCCATCAATCTGAATAGCCGTTTCATGGCGTTCTCCTTTATTGAAATTATGGCTGCAACTAATCGACCTGTATATTAACGGATGTGAACCACCCAATCAAAGCCATTAATTCCGCCACCTGGGGGTCAGCCACCTCCCGGCATTTTCACATCTCTGAAGGCAATCAGCAGAAACATTACGGCGAAATAGAAGCCGGCGGTGGACCAGAAGAGGATCCCTTTGCGCGAATGCGGTTCAACCAGAGCAGTTTCTCCCGGCCCGGGAAGAGGTATGGGATCCCAGGGTAGCCCATAGGTTAACGCCAATCCCCTTATGTAAAGAAGATGAATTGCCGGCACCCCGTGAGCGGCCATTTCAAAGAGAACCCCTCGTTCTTCCTCCGGCGGGATTGAGATGCGAATATTCAGACCCGGGGTCAGTTCCAGTGTAAGCTGACTGACTCCGAGATTCGCATAGCCGCCTCCGATATTAACGAAAGCGGCAATCCTGCTTCCACCTGCCCCGGCCCCGTAAATACCCATTCGGAGGGCTACACTCTCCTGAAGATCCGGCTCGTAGATAAGGGGGGTGCCGAGCGACTCGATTCGCCGGATGAGCTGCTCCTTTAACTCCCCTTCAAAATCCTCTCCGATGTCTCTGTCGCCGCCCAGCGACACCGCAGCAGGAGGGTTGTTGAAAATGCCCTTTCCCAACAGCAACTGATACATATCCAGCAGATTGAAATCGGGATCGGTCGCTCCATACGAAGACGCCCCGAGCGAGATGATGACGACAGGATGGATCCCCATTGCCTCGGCAGCCGCGATAGCCGCTATCATCAGTGCTGGAAATGAAGCGGAACAACCCACCGCTATCGTATCGCCGCCTGCTGCCCCGGCGTGTCGGAGGAGATAAACGATGAGGCTGGAAATGTCTGGATTTGTTGTCGTCCTCTTCGCCTCCAGATGCCCGACTGTTGTCATCAATCCGGACATTGCCGGGCCTATCAATCCGGTACGGTTCGGATCCACAGCTTCGTCAATACCTGTGCCCGAAACATCGCGGTAATCCCCTGTTGCGGTAACCGCTCTCTCCATCAATCGGGCGGCTTCAATCATTTCTTCAGAGTAATCCAGAGGTCTGATGGGATTGAATATATTCACCACAAGATACGCTACTATACTCACTATACTCGCCGCGATAATTCTGCTAATCAGCTGCACATCGTGATCTCTAATAAGTAGGAACATATCGCCCACAAATCACAACATATTCAGAATTCTTCCAAGAAAGAATATCGCTACTGTAACTGTTACGAGAGATGCGGTTGTCACCACAACGCCCTGTCTTTCGAGGTGACTTGCAATGAGGCCCGGGATCACCCAGCCAATAACCCTGAACTCGAGGGAGAGGGGGAAGATCGAAGGAAACAGTTCACGCCACAGCAGTGCCCATATACCTCCGATCAGCACTATAAATACAAACCTCCTTCTTCCGAAGAGGATCAGGTAATGTGAGGCCAACTTGTATGATACCAGCGCCATGAACGCCGCTATCAATGTCCCTGCGATACGGGCAGGCTGATCCATAAAGAGTACGAGATAGCTGGGGACAATTATTCCGCCAGGATAGAAACCCGTGATTCCGGTGAAAACCAGGGAAACGAGAAGACCTATGAAGGGCAATTCATAGCCCATACTCTTCGCCTATCCTCTGCCAGTATTCGACCACCAGTTCGCCGACTCCCCCGATATTGCCCAACCCGAGTATCACAGCCCTATCCTCAATCCCTCTTACGATTGACTCCATCAGCTTTTCCGGCCTCGCGCTCCTCAGCACATGCACCCTTTGCAGCCTTCTGCCGACAGCCGCCGAGTGCGGGCCCGTGACGTACATCCTGCTGAAACGGTCCAGCAGCCCGCCTTCCATAGCCTCTATCCATTGAAGAGTTCTGTCCCCCTTGTCGGCGCGCAGACTCAGTAGACCGACGAGTCGATCGGAGGCAGCAGGCAGTATATCCACGAGTCTCGTTATCACCTGCAATGTCGACTCGGGGTCATTCGCCGCAAAGCAGTTTACCAGGAAATACTCCTTCTCGGCTCCGTCCGGGCGATACTTCCAAACCCTCAATTCCCCGATATCCCCTCTTGAGCCCGCTATCCCCGTCGCGATCACATCCTCGTCTATCCCCAGATCTCTCCCTATAGACCATACAAGGTCCAGATTCTCCGGGAACGCTCTCTTCACCATGCCCAGACCGGCTCTCGGGAGGGAATCGGATGCCCCGGCCAGCACCTCAATCAGTTCCGCGCCGGCCCTGCGGGCAGCGACCTCGAAAGAATGTCTCTTCTCCAATTCGGGGATGAATACCCTGGCATTTTCGGGAATATCCAGACCATAGACCCAGGCTATCTCTTCCTCGGTTCCACCCATAGCGTCGATATGATCGATACGGACATTTGTCAGCACCACGACATTCGGCCTGAGCAGTTTATGCGATTCTACGAAGTGGTTCTCAGGGCTGATGCTCATTATTTCAGCGACGATACAGTCAGCATCCATATCCGCCGCCATCCTGACAAACTTCTTCTGCTCGATAATCGAAGTCACCCCTCGCCTGGGAACATCGATTTCATTGCCGCCGGGCAGGATGTATCTAGCCTGGGAACCGGTAGTCTTCGCCAGAACGGTCCTGCCATCTTCCCTGAGTACCGAAGCCAGCATTCTGGTAACACTCGATTTCCCCCTGGTTCCGGTAACACCGATCCTGAGTGGAATGGAGTCGATCCAACGATCAAGCCGTCTGCGCTCACGGGCGAGATAGAGCAGGAATATTGCAACTGAGATCAGCAGGGGGATCAACTCGGGTCCCTCAAATACGGCTTTTCGGACAAATGTTCTATCAAGACCGCCACCTCTAACATCTCCCTTCAGTTGTTCCGCAGAAGAACCAGACCGCCGTTGTCATCCCATCCAAGAGTGTACCCAATGACAAGAGAAGAGGCAAATTCCGCCAATCGTGCCCAACCGCATTTCTCCTGTCGTGGCGGGAAAGCAACGAGCAGGGCAGAAAACAGAAGACAAAGTCGATCTGAGAACGTATATGCATTAATAAGCCATGGACAGAATCCCGGGCAGATTGTAGAACAGGGCAGATTGTAGGAATGGAGGAAGCAATGTTCTCACGCAGATCTCTTTTTATCCCGACGCTGGTTGCCTTTCTGCTCGGCGTTGCTGTACCGGCCCACGGCCAGCAGGAAGCACTCGAATCGATAACCGGCTCCGAGCTGCTCACCCATCTGAAATTCGTCTCGGCCGATGAATTCATGGGGCGGAACACTCCATCAAGAGAACTGAAAATAGCCGCTCGATACCTGGCTACACAGGTCGAGAACTTCGGCTTTAAACCATTGATGCCGGACGGGTCGTATTTCCAGAGGTTCCCTCTCGAGACAACTTCCCTTTCCGAAAGTGAGTCCTTCCTACGTGCCGCAGGACGGACGTTCCTCTTCCCCGATGATTTCGGCGGGCGCTTTTTCAGTGACGGCTCCTGCGCTGGTGAAGTGGTGCTGGTGGGATATGGTGTGGAAGCCCCCGATCTGGAATGGGATGACTACGCGGATCTCGACCTGGACGGGAAAATCGTGGTCATGCTCGACGGAGAGCTTCCCGACGATCATCCACTGATGCAATCCCAGAACAGGCACCTGCAGATGACAAGGAGAACAGCTCCCCGCAAGAAGGGTGCAGCTCTCATCCTTCACGTCATCAGCGAAGGTCTAGACCGGGAGATGGAGGAAAGCGGCAGCTCCTTCAGGGTATACAGGAGAACCCGCAGAGCCGGTCAGACACAGCAGTCCGGTTCGATGCAGTTCTTCCCTACTCCACAGATAGATATCCGTCATGAGGTGGCTGCCGCGATCCTGGGAATATCCACGACCGAGCTCAGCGGGTTGTTCCGTGCTCTCAGCAACGGCGAAAGAGTACCGGGCAGAGCTTATCCCGACAGGCATGTCGAGCTGATGCTCAAGCTCAAGATAGAAGAAGATTACACTCAGAACGTCGTGGCTATACTCGAAGGCTCCGACCCGCAGCTGAAGAGCGAATACGTACTATTCGGCAGCCACTACGACCATATCGGAATCACGTCGGGCGCCTATCCGGACAGCATCTGCAACGGGGCCGATGATGACGGTTCGGGAACGGTCGCGATGCTGGAGATAGCCGAGGCGATGTCAATCACCAGGCCGAAACGCTCGGTTGTCATGGTCTGGCATACCGGCGAGGAGAAGGGCCTATGGGGATCGCGCCACTTCGTGGACGACTGCCCGATTCCCCTCGAGAACATAAGCGCACAGCTGCAGATGGATATGCTCTCACGCAATGCTCCGGACAGCATATACGTGATCGGAACCCACTTCCTCAGTTCCGAACTGGACGAGATAAACAAGGAGGTTGCCCGGAGACTGGGAATAATCGAGCTGGACAACAACTACAACGATCCCGACAAGCGCGGCAATTTCCATCGCCAGAGCGACCACTACGCCTACCACCAGGTTGGGATTCCCGCGATCTTCTATTTCTGCGGGACGCATGAAGACCTTCACAGGCCGAGTGATTCGGTAGACAAATGCAACATGGATAAGCTGGAGAGGGTCACAAGACTTATCTATGCAGTTGGGCTGGAGGTCGGGAACTATCCCCACCTCCTGGTCCTCGATAGAAATCCCGAGGTAACCCGGCGGGGCAAGCGAAACTGAGAGAAATGCCGGTCCCCGAAGAGCTCCTCTCGCTGGTCCGTCAATTCGACGAACGCCGCGACACCATCAGTGCCGGATACTTCAGCGAAGCCCGGCTGCGTCGCAGCTTTGTCGAACCGATGCTCCGGATCCTGGGATGGGATATCGACAACAGGCAGGGTCTCCCCGAGGACGAGCGCGAGGTAATCCTCTCAGACTCTCCATCCTACACCGGCACCTTGAAAGCTCCCGATTACTGTTTCCGTATCGACGGCATCCCGAAATTCTACCTCGAAGCCAAGAAGCCGTCTGCCGACATCAAGCACGGGATCAGACCTGCATACCAGCTGCGTCGCTTCGCCTGGTCGGCCAACCTGCTCTTTTCGATCTTCACAGATTTCGAGGAGTTTTCCGTATACGACTGCAGGATACGGCCCCACAAGGATGACAGGGCATCGCGGGCACGTGTTTTGTACCTGAAATACGATCAGTATCCAGAACGCTGGCAGGATATCGCTTCACTTTTCTCTAAATATGTACTACGGCTGAGTTCGTTCGAAGATCACCTCGAGCCAAAGCAGAAGAAGCACGGGACAATCGAGGTCGGTGAATCACTTTCCGGAGATTATGAACACTGGCGTGACCAGCTCGCACACAATATAGCCGTCAAGAATAAGGGGCTTTCCCATCGAGAGCAGTCTGCTGCCGCCCGCCGTATTGTCAAACGTATCATCTTCCTGAAGATATGTGAGGACCGGGGGATTGAACCCTTCGGCCAGCTGCGGAATCTGCTCGAAGGTGGGGATATAAACAGCCGGCTGGGTGAGCTGTGCGGACAGGTCTTGGAAAGGAACAAGTCCTGCCTCCCGAATTTCGGCATGGAAAACGACATGTCGGCACACGATGTCATCATCGAAGACATACTTCTAAACCATGTAATCGAGTCACTCTATTATCCCGAAAGTCCGTATGAGTTCTCCGTTATGCCGGACGAGGTCATAGGCCGGATTCTGGCCCATTCCACTGTCACCTGACGGGCCTGCACCCATTTCGGGAAAAACTTCACCTCATATTTCAATATTTTAACGCGTGAATGGTATACCCAAATGAGTATATGATACATCTTTGCAGTTACCAGTCGCTGGCCGTCTGAAATGTCTGACCAGACTTCAAAGGGGGACACCATGCGTAAGGGTGTAAATGCGATTTGCCTGACCTTCTTCTCTCTGCTGCTCTTCGTACCGCCCGTCCTCGCCCAGAGGGCTTCGCAGTTCAGGGTGGATGGAGACAGGATCAAGAGCTACATCGAATACCTTTCGACAGACGAGATGCAGGGTCGTAAGAGTTGCACGGACGGCTACCGCAGAGCAGCCGAATGGGTCGCGTCGAAGTTCGAAGAATGGGGACTCGAACCGGCCGGCGAAAACGGAACATACTTCCAGCGAGTTCCGATCGGCCGCTACTTCACCCTATACACCGGGATCCCTGAACTGCGGGTAAACGGCAAAGCCTTCTCCATAAATGAAAGTGATTTCTCGGTAGGTACGGCATCGACCGTGGTCACAACGATTGATGCAGAGATCGTATTCGTCGGCTACGGCATATCCGCACCTGATAAGGGACTCGACGAATATGTGGGGATAAACGTCCGCGGCAAGGTCGTGCTGGCGCTTAAAGGCTCTCCCAAAGACGCCCCGCGCGCTGGAGGGGGCTTCATGGGCCCGGGGCGCAGCGAAGAACCTGAACCTGAAGAGGAATGGGAGGAGGAGTCTAAGGACGGGGTGAAGATCCAGACCGCATACGACAAGGGGGCAGCGGCTATCCTCCTCTACGATCCCGATGAGGGGAGTCAAAGTACAGGTAGCTCATTCATGGGCAGAAGAGCCGAGCAGGCGGCGATGACACCCACACGGGATTTCCTCTCCTTCACCATCACCGGAAGGGTATTCCGCGCCATAATGAAACCCGATCCTCAGGAATCGGTGCGCGGGTTCACTACAAGACTGAATGCAATCAGAAATGATATAAAAATCGGGAAAGTGCATTCCGATGCCACAGGTGCGAGAGCTCACCTGATGGGATACGACTCTGCGACAAGAATCAGTGAGGAGCTCGACAACAGTTACGCCCGAAATGTCATTGCGAAGATCCCCGGGACGGACAGAAGGCGCAGGAACGAGTACATCATCATGGGCGGGCACCTTGACCACCTGGGAGTGAGTAACGGACAGGTCTATAACGGCGCGGATGACAACGCATCGGGCACGGCCGTGGTCATGGAAGTGGCGCGTGTGCTGAAGGAAGGCAATTTCAGGCCGAGACGGACGATTATTTTCTGTGCCTGGTGTGGCGAGGAGTTGGGACTGATTGGCTCCTACTACTACGGCGACAACCCGTGTGACGGCGTCACAATGGACAATGTGGTAACCTACTTCAACATGGACATGGTCGGTCTCGGTGATGCAATAGGAGCACCGGGCGCGCTGAATTTCCCCTCAATCTGGGAGGTCATCAAGAGGGACCAGGACGAAGATGTTATGGCCGCGGTTCAGCCGAGCACCGGTGGACCAGGCGGGAGCGATCAATCGGCCTTCATCGCGCGTGGCATCGAGGCGATGGCCCTAATGACCAGGGGTGGAGTGGGCCACCCCTATTACCACCGGCCTGAGGACGACACTCCGATGATGGAACCCGAGATCCTGCGCAAGACGGGACAGTTCGTAATCCAGGGCACAATGAACCTTGCCATCGAGAGGCGGGTCAACCTGCTCATCGAAGACCGTCTGAATATCTACAATGCTCTGTTGCTGAATATAGACTCCTTCAACCCCGGTGTTGCCGAGGGTAACTATCGATACGTTGAAATCGACGCTGGCAACAGGAATGACCTGGTCCAGATCGTTCTGGACAGTGCCCTTGTCGTGTATGCCAGGCAGAGGGAACA
>JAGLTZ010000023.1 GCA_023135015.1 Candidatus Latescibacterota bacterium | reverse complement strand
GATATGACGGTTTCACAATTTTTGTAATTCTCGGCGGCTCATCAAACGCAAAGTGCACGGCATCACTTTCCGCCGTAACGGTAATCTCAGAGAGGTGGGTAGTTGGTATCTCCTCATGGGAGCAACCGACCAGAAACATAAGGCACACAATCAGCCCGACAGCAAAGCCGGTGCATTTCATCGTACTGACCTCCCGCTTTAAGGTAATGTTCACCGGTCGGAGTATCGTGTGGTGTGATCGGAACCAGTGAAGCAGTTGTGACGATATTGATCCTGCGCTCTATTGAGTTGACTCCTTCTAGCGAGATACGTTTATCCGATATTTGAAAGGGGATCACCCGAATATCGAATCACTATGGCCTCAGCAAATTGACAGTGCGTCAGAGGCTCTGTTAGCTTGAGGATTGAAGCACGCACCTGGCCCATTGGATATTCGATCTGCACAGGTTGAGAAATATGCCCCATATCCTCGATAAAAAACGACGCTACATCGCCTTGCTTCTGGTCCTCCCCCTTCTTGTAACCTCGTGCGCCCATAAGCGGGCGTACAAGAAGGCCATGGCCTTCGAGGAGGAGGGTCGGTTTGTCGAAGCCGCCGAACAGGATCTAAGGGCGCTCAACAAGAAACACGACTACGATGACGCTAAGAACCATCTAAAAAACGTTGCTCCTAAAGCCTATCAACAGCTGCTCACGAGAGCTGAAGATCTTCAGGCAACCTCGAAGTGGATCGAGGCTATCGAAACATACCGCCAAATTGAGAATTTAGATAATCGGTTTCAGAGTCATGGTGTCGTACTGGAAACAATAGACCTTTCCAGCCGCATTGCATGGGCGAGAGAACAGGGCAGAGACCACCACTACACCAGTGCGGAAAGAAACTTCGAGGCCGGCGATTACCTCCGAGCTATTGCTGAGTACAGGATGGTAACCGTGATCGCCGGGTATTATCTGGATACGAAGGAGAAGCTCTGGCGGTCATATGTCGAGCTTGGAAACCAGAAGTTGACGGTGCAGGAGTTTCAGGCTGCGATAGAAAGTTATTACATGCCTGCACTTGAATACGCGACAGACATGGAAGCAACGAACAGGTTGATCGCGGAAGCATATTATCAGTGGGCGGTTAAACTGGCCTCGGAGGGAAATAATCGTAGGGCTTACGAAACATTCGGCAGAACTCTGGAAGCCGTACAAGGATATAAGGACGCTGATCAACGCCAGGAGGAGGCTTTTGAGGAAGCCCTCCAGCGTGTGGCCATCCTGCTGTTCCGCAACAGCACTCCGTACGGGGGCCAGTACAGCAGCCTGCTTACGGATCAGCTCATCAATAAATGCATCAATGCCAATCTCCAGTACGTTGTATTTGCCACCCGCTCACACCTGGATCGGATAATCCAGGAATATGAATTGACCGCCGCCGGAGCTGTGGACCCTTCCACGGCAATGGAGATCGGAAAGCTGGAAGGAATCAACTTCTTCATCACCGGCAACCTCACCCAGATCTCAGAACAGACCACCAGCCCCTCATTCGTCGAAAGAACTCATAAAAAAACCGTGACAGTGCGCGACAGCACCGGGAAAGAGGTCAAAAAGACCGAGACGATCTATTATCGGGAATACACCTCCAGGCGCACGGTGCAGATCGGCGCCAGCTACCAGATAGTCGATGCTGAAACTGGCCGCTACATCCGTGGAGAGGATTTCTCCGAGAGGATCGTGGACGAGGCAAGATGGGTGCGCTACCAGGGCAGTGTCTACGATCTGCCCGAGAACAAGAGGGGCCTTCTCGACGCTGCGACGGAGCCGAAGTCAGCCGATATGCTTATCAACGATGGTATCCGCCTCATCGCGGAGAAGATGAGTCAGAAGATCATCAGGTATTATCGATAAAGCGAAACTGCAACGAGCATTAGACCATATCGGCCAGAAGCTCACTCCACTCTATTCCGGCGGGATGCGGAACTGGTCGGGACGTTCCTTCAGCACCCTGCGTAACCATTCCTCCGGGTAGCCCTGGCTGCGCCCGCGGACGTAACCGTCGTTGTACCCGGCGATGAGGGATTCGCCCAGCCGGCGCCACCTTGTAACGACCAGCTCAGCGTGAGTGACGGAGTAGTCAGTAAGATAGCGGACAGCGAGTTCCGGGTCCTTCACCGCCAGTTTGACCGCCGTTTCCTCCACTATCGGTTGCATGGTCAGGTAGGTCCCCTCGATCTCACTCTGCACCGCTCTGACGTCCTCGATCATGTAGGAATACATCAGGTTGGAGAAATTGGAGACGAAATTGAATACCCACCATGCGGAATCCCACGAGAACTCCCTGATCGTACCGACCGTGAACGATACCGGGATGGCGTCGATGCAGCAGTAGAAGGGCATGTAGCAGGCGTAGTTGGTATCGTCGGGGCTGTACCACATGATCCCGCCGACGGCATCGGGAAGCCATGCCCGGGACTGGCTGATGAAGGAGAAGGCGGTCTGCTGCGTCGAGATGGGACGTTCCCAGGAATAGCGTACGCCGTCTACCTCCCAGCCCAGCGGCCTGACATGGAAGGGATTGCCGAACGGCCCGGCGTCTACACCTTTGGTCATATCGAAGTCGGTCCCCTCATAGTGGTCGCGCATCAGTGCGAAGACATCGGCCACCGAAAGCTTGTGGTCGGGTTTGATGGTGAGTGGATAGCGTTCGGCGCCTGCGACCCCACGGTGGTAGTCGGACGGAAGATCCAGGGAGGGCGCCGCCCGGCGGAAGATGCTCCATACACGGGTCTCGGTGACCCTTAGATTGGAGGGAGTGGCCGGGCAGTAGGCTTCACAGTAGCTGAACGGCTCGCCCGAATCGGGGTCGTAGTAACCCCTCTCGATGGCGAAGGAGATGACGTTCTCGGAATACATGCAGTTCTCAGGGTCGTCCAGCGGGAACTCGCCGATCCGGGCCTTATTGGCGTGGGCGGCGATGTGCCCGTCGGGAACCTTCACCGCCACCCAGATGGCGCCTTTAACACCGGGTCCCGGTCCGATCATCTCCAGTATCCAGGCTTCTTCCTTGTCGCCGATGGAGAACGACTCACCCGAGGAGCGGTAACCGTATTCCTCGACCAGGTCGGTCATGACCTTTATAGCCTCGCGGGCCGTTTTCGCCCGCTCAAAGGCGAGCTGCATCAGGGCGGGGTAG
>JAGLTZ010000229.1 GCA_023135015.1 Candidatus Latescibacterota bacterium | reverse complement strand
ACGCGAACTCGCCCGCGTCATCCCGGACATCCCCCTGACCATAGTAACCAATTCCATCGCGGTGACGACGACGCTGATGGACCGATCCCGAGTACGGGTAGTGTCAACCGGCGGGATGCTGGATTCGCCTTCCCTCTCATATATCGGTTCACCCGCAGAGGAGGCACTGGAACGGTTCAACATCAAGAAGCTCTTTCTCTCCTGCAAGGGCTTCGACCTCTCGCGCGGGCTGAGTGTGGCCACCGATGAACACGCCCGCATCAAGCGCCGCATGATGGAACTGGCCGAAAGGACCTTCCTGCTGATCGACAACAGTAAGTTCGGTGTAAAAGCGGTGGAGTTCTTCGCCAGCACCGCCGATGTGGACGTAGTGATAACCGATTCGGGAACTGATCCGGGAATGATCGAGAAACTGAAGAAGATGGGCATCGTCGTGGAAACGACTCGCCAGTAACTGAAACGGGGCAGGTTATGCGTTCTCCAGTAATTGCGATTCTTGTATCGCTCCTGATTGTATTCGCGATGATCTTCGTATTCCCCCTCGCCATCAACAAAGGGGAAAAAGGGATGGACCTCTCGAAGCTCGTTCCTGAAAGCGCCGGTGAATGGAGAATCGAAGGAGAGGACGGTCTTTACGACAGGCAAACGATCTTCGATTACATGGACGGGGCCGGGGAGGTTTACCTTTCCTTCGCATACCAAAAGCTGTTCGTCCGCCGCTTCACAGGGCCGCCGGATGAAGAGCTGACCGTTGAGCTGTATGACATGGGCAATCCTTCCGACGCCTTCGGCATCTTCACACGGGGTAGAGCCGGTGATGACGTTGGGATAGGCCGCGACTCGGAATACCGCTCCGGTTATCTCCTTTTCTGGAAGGGTAAGTACTTCGTCATCGTGTATACCCTGGTGGAAAACGAGGAGTCGAAGGAGACGGTGTTCGAAATCTCCCGGATAATTGCCGACAACATTACCGAAGACGGTGCCATCCCCGATATGGTCTCCCTGCTGCCTGAGGAGAATCTGATCCAAAAGTCGATCCGCTACTTTCACAAGCACACCGATCTGAACCAGCACTACTTCTTAGCTGATGATAATATTCTCGACCTTGGCATGGAGACGGAGGCGCTGATCGCGAACTATCAGGAGGAGGATATCTACAGTTTCCTTCTCATCATCCGCTATCTCGAGGTCGGCCTGGCCCGAGGGGCTTTCGACAAATTCATCGACATCTATATGCCGGAAGGCAGGGAATCGGGTATTGTCCAGATCGAAGACGGATACTGGACCGCAGCAGCAAGCACAGGTGCATTCATCATAGCCGTCTTCGACGCCCCGTCGGCCCAGCGGGCCGGACAACTGCTGGCGGCGGCAAAAGAGCACATCGAAGGAGCAGATAGATGATAAAGAAGAGTATCCTTACACGCCGTGATTTCGTGCGGGGCACGGCATGCGGAGCCGCCGGAATCGCACTTGGACTGCGTTCAACACCTGAGATCATAAGGGACCTCTCCACGAGCCCGTCGAGGGTTGTTCTCGTTCGCGACAGCGAGGCGATGGATGAGGAGGGCAATTTCAATGGACCCGTCATTGCGAGGATGCTCGACGACGCTGTAACCACACTCTTCGGAATCGAGGATCCGGCAGCCTGCTGGAAAGAAATTGTCAGACCGGATGATGTGCTCGGGATTAAGACCAACGTGCTCAACTACTTCCCAACCCCGAAAGAGGTGGAGCAGGCCATCAAGAACCGTGTCATGGAGGTCGGAATAGCCGAGGAGAACATCTCCATTCGAGACCGCGGCCTGCTGAGGGATCGCATATTCACCGGGGCCACAGCGCTTATCAATGCCCGCCCCTTGAGAACTCATCACTGGTCAGGAATCGGAGGCTGCATCAAGAACTACATCATGTTCCACAACCGTCCCTCCGACTGGCACGAAGACTCGTGCGCCGATCTCGGAGGCTTGTGGAAGATGCCCGTCTGTGCGGGCAAGACACGGTTGAACGTACTCGTGGTCCTGAGGCCGATGTTCTACGGCATAGGACCCCATCACTACGATCCGCAGTACATCTGGCAGTACAAGGGTCTGCTGGTCAGCACCGACCCGGTTTCGGTGGACGCCCTGGGTGTCAAGCTGCTGGAGGAAAAAAGAAAGGTCTTCTTCGATCGACCGCCACGTGGAGGCACTTCCACAAAACATGTCAGGCTCGCCGAGACCCGGCATGGAATCGGCGTGGCCGATCTGGGGAAAATCGATCTGGTCAAGATCGGCTGGATGGAGGATGTGTTGATCTGAGTTATTCTGGAAACCCGTTCAGCCAAAGCACTCAAGCTGGTATAGTAGTCACGCTACATGACTCGGGCCTGTACGGGAACTGACTCGATGGCGACTGCTACGGACACAGAAATCAGGCTGATTCCCGATCCGGAGAGGGAGTACGGCTCGTGGATCCTGGGTGAGGAAATGCCGCACGGCCGGCCTCTGGAGGTCATCAACCCGTTCGAGGGAAAGCCTATTGGCCGGATTCTTGTAGGCGGCACGGAGGTGGGCGATGCTGCCGTCGAGACAGCAGAGCGTGCGTTCCCCATCTGGAGCAGCCTCTCCTACTCCGAGAGGGGCCGCTATCTGGCGCGTTTCGCCCAGCTGATCGAACGGTACCAGGACACCTTATCCAATTTGATCGTCTCCGAGCAGGGCAAGCCTGTCACAGAAGCCCTTGTCGTGGAGCTCTTCGCGTCGGCCGACTTCTGGCGACACCTCGCCCACCATACAGAAACCATCCTGGCGGCCGAGAAAACCGTTTTCCACAATCCGATGCTGGCCGGAAGAAAGGGAGAGATCAGGTTCGAACCGGCCGGTCCCACGCTGATCATCACCCCATGGAACTTTCCCCTTCTCATCCCGGCACTGGAGGTCGCACAGGCACTGGCCGTCGGCAACACGGTGGTCCTGAAACCGAGCCTTATCACACCCTTCACGGCACTCGCCATTCAGCGGCTGGCAGAAGAAGCCGGGATCCCCCCCGGCGTGGTGAATACCGCCCTGGTAACAGATGAGGCCGCGGTTACGCTGGTTCAGCACCCCGGCATAGCCCGCATCAGTTTCACCGGCGGGGAGTACAGCGGTCACAAGATCATGAGGGCGGCCGCCGATGCTCTGAAATCGGCCACCCTTGAGATGAGGGGCAAAGATGCCGCCATCGTGGCAGCAGACTGCAACCTGGAACGCACCGCCGTCGGAGTAGCCTGGTGGGGACTGTCAAACGCCGGCCAGGTGCGAATCGGCATCGAACGGGTCTACGTGGTCCGTTCCATAGCGGAGAAGTTCCTGCAGCAACTCGCTTCGGTGTGCCGGTCTCTGAGGATGGGCGACCCGCACAACCCGCAGGTGGATATCGGCCCCATGACGATCGAGAAGGAGCGTAACACCGTTCATGAACACGTTGTTGACGCTGTGGCACGCGGCGCGGAGATCCTGTGTGGCGCGGCTGTACCCGACGGTCCCGGTACTTTCTATCCCCCCACTCTCCTGGCCGGCACCAACCACGATATGCACGTCATGCGGGATGTGACCTTTGGTCCTGTGCTGCCCGTCATGATCATCGACTCGCTGGAAGAGGCAGTGGAGATGGCGAACGATTCCCGCTACGGCCTGGCGGCGAGCGTATGGACGGAAGACAGGCACAAAGCGGAATGGGTGGCGAAACGTCTGCGTGTGGGAATGGTCGGCATCAACGACCACGCCTCAGGATATGTCGAACCTTCAGCCTGCTTCGGCGGGGAGGGCTTCAGTGGTGTAGGACGCAGCCACGGGCGGCAAGGTCTGGCTTCGCTGACCCGGATAAAACACGTCAGCTACGAGTACAGGGCTCCTTTCGCCGCCTGGTGGTTCCCCTACACCCATGAACTGAAGAACTTTCTCAGCACCGCATTAACTGCGATCCACCAGCAGGGATTCATACGCAAGCTGACGAAGCTGCGCAGGTTGATCACCATGCGGCACTTCCGCCGGTCAACACGCTTCGGCGTGCTTATCCGCCGCTGGCGCAGCCTATTTT
>JAGLTZ010000228.1 GCA_023135015.1 Candidatus Latescibacterota bacterium | reverse complement strand
ATTTTGACGGCAACGGATCGTCCGAAACGCTCGCCTGATACCTGGTCGATTACCTCTACCGTCACAAGGTAACTATCAGCGCGCCGATCCGGCGGAAACACCATCCGGAGACTTTCCTGGCTCCGGCTAGTTATTCCGCCACGGTCGAAGAGAAGGGTGACTCTTCCCTCCTGCGCTTTCCTGCCCACCAGCCTCCCAAGCGCATCAACTACAGGAGCCAGAATCCCCCTCTCCCGGAGCGAAGTGACGGTAAGTGCAATCTGGTATCTGGTCGCCCCGATCTCATCTTTGCTGAGCCCGTATATCTCGAAGTAGAAGTACATAGGTTCGTTCAGTACAAAGCGCCCGGTCGGCCGGGGGACGATCGCCTGCCCCGAGCGGCTGAAGTAGGTGTCCACCGGCCACGAAACGGCTCTGTCTGCCTCCTGAACATTGGTCGCGGCGACCAGGATGGATGTGCGGAGCCCCGTGGATGGCAGCCCCTCCAGAGTATCTCTTGAAGCGAAGGCGGATCTTCGCCCGGACGGGACGATTTCGATCGCTGCATAAGCGGCATCTGCGGCGGGCGTACCGGCCGGCAACGTAATGACATCCCCTACCCAGTGAAGGGATCCAATCCCTCCTCTTCTGCCCGGGCGAAGGTCCTGGCTGGTCGATTCGATTTCCCGCCAGGCTTCATCCAGTATCACGAAGTTGATCGGAATCAGCGCTCCTCCTGCCGGAGGTTGGATTCCGACAAGCTCGAAATCGGGGAGATGAGTGACCGGGATCAGCTCCCTCTGCCCCCTGTTACCCTCGAAACAGTACCAGGTCGCTTCTATTCCGATGACGGTCCGTCCACCCTCCACCTTCGAGGATTCAGGCACCCGTTCGGCCAGGCGCTCGAAGTCCTCGATACTGTCGATGTAATCATCGCTCCCTGACGGCCACAGCCTCATGTTCCCCGATGTTATCCCGCCGCCGAAGGTGAAGGCCATATCCTGGTATTCCCAGACCTCCATTGGGAGAAATAATCTATTACTGGCCATGTCGTGCAGGGTTAGATATTCGGCATCTGGCACAATCACAGGATCCATCTTCTCCCGCAGCTCCTCGATCTGCGAGTCGATTTCGAGAGGCTCGCCGTAGCGCAGGTAAACCCGACCTCGATGGGTCTCCCAACCCCGCAATCCCATATTTGGCACGGCGAACCGCCAGGTTACGTATGCAAAGCGACGGTACTGCTCCATGGCCCTCTCGTTCACCGGTGTGGAGAACAGTGGATCCTTTGCACGCCAGTAACGGTCACGGGCTTCCCCTTCAATGACCGCTTCTGAAGCTCCTGCTCCCCTTCGGGATGAGATCTGAACCGACCATCGCACCGGTATATTACCTCCCTGAGACGGCGGAAGGACCCATCGTGGGTCGTCCGCCAGACACTGCATGGCCTCTGGCAGCAGCTCCAGAGCGGCCAGGTAGTCGCGCCAGGCCAGCTCAAGTCGCTCCAGATGCTGCAGCGCCATACCCCTGCCCAAAAGAGCCTCCGCCTTGTGGACATCGTGCTCGATCAGATATGTCATGACAGGGACTACTTCACGCCACTCCTTCGCCAGAATGAAGTGGGTGCCCATCCACCAGGTGGCCATCTCGTTGCCGGGGTCTACCACAAGCGCTCTGTTCAGCAGTTCGAGCGCCTCTGCAAGCGCAACATCGGGATCGGTCGCCCTCTCGAAGACCGGTGTCCCCCACCCCGCTCCACGCCATCCCAGCGCCCAGAAAGTCTCAAGTCGCATGCGGGCCTTGAGCGCATAAGCGTCAGCCGCGGCAGGCACTTCCTCCAGGATATCATCAAGCATCTGATCAGCCGTAACATCCAGAGTACGCCTGCTCAGTATCATCGCCAGCGTAAGGCGGTAACGCAGGTTCCCCGGATCGAGGCGGAGTGCTTTCAGCACCCTCTCCTGCGCAAACATCCGTCCCCCTGGGCTGCCCGAATCCATCAGAGCCAGAGCATCCAGATGCCAGGCCTCCGGGTTGTTCAGGTAATCAGTCTTCAGCAGCGGGTCCAGCAGTTCATGGGCTTCCATTACTCTGCTCTCTGCCAGCAGGGACCGTGCGGTCTCCAGCGAACCGACGTAGATCTCAGCAGCCTCCTTAGGACTCAGCCAGCCGCGGGCCGGCAGAACCGAATCCGCCCGGCCTGCCTCCAATCTGAGCAGAGAGCCGGCCTGTGGAGAGAGACCACTGTCCGGGTCATAGACAGAGCTCAAAGGATCTTCCCCTCGGAAGGGATCGTTGATCCCGGTCGGGGTCTGGACGGTGATCTGCACCTGAACATCACCCAGGAAACCTTCCAGAGGATCCCTGGATGTCTCTTCTCCTATGGCTGTCGGTACCGATATCCCCAGTTCGGACGGGGTGAGTGGTTCAAAGGCACCGGCGATTACCTCCCGTACATAAGGATCATTCGTACCGGCAGATCTGAGGAGGGCGGCAAAGGCCTCCACATCGGCATCGGCCTCGACCCGTAGCCGCCAGGCTGCGGCTGCCCTCAGATACCGGTCGTTCTCAGGATTACTGAGTAATGAGTCGAGTTCGGCGATCTCCGCCGCGGTCAGTGTGCGGGGCAACCGCGGCCAGGGGAAATTGCTCCTCAGCTTCAGGTAGTGTTCGAGCCGGCTGTCCCGGCGGAACGTGGCCGCATAGACGAGCTTATCGAGCAGGGGGTGGTCACGGCCAGCCAGCACCACCTCCGGATCCGGCTCATAGATCCAGCCTACGTAATCCTCAGCTGTTTCCTCCTCCATCGGGTTCCCGTA